>DYRK01000033.1:0-18468 GCA_020718785.1 Desulfatirhabdium butyrativorans
GGAACGCATCTGCGCCCGAAGCCCCGGCTTCGGACCGTCTCCCGTCACGGGAAGCCGGGGCTTCCCCGGCAAGTGCGTTCCCAAGCTGGGGCTTGGGAACGAGAAAAAGATGGCCTGGCTGAAAAAAATGACTGACCAAACAAGGAAAGGAGTTACACAATGCGAAAAAAATCAAGCTTTTTTTTAACTCTCTTTTTTCTTTTATCCTTATGCAGTTCTGCTTCGGCGCAGAAGGAAATGGGAGGGACATATTATGATTTCGGCGTGTTCGCGTATCAGGACGGCGATTACGGAGACGCAGAGAAAAATTTCAGAAAAGCCCTTGAATCTGAACCGGGAAATCCTTTCTACGCCCATTATATAGGAAAAACTTATCTGAAAACTGAGCGTTACAAAGAAGCAATGACCTATCTCTCACAAGCGATGAAAGCGGATCCGGACATAGCCGGCTTGAAATATGACATGGCATTTCTCAGGTATAAGACAGGCGATTATGCCGAAGCTGCGGATTTGTTCAAGGCAGTCGCTGAAAAAGAGCCGTCCAATGTCCTTGCCTATTATTATGCCGGTATTGCTTTGTATAAACAGGGGCATTACAAAGATGCCCAAGAATACCTGAGTCATGCCGCTGAAAAAAGTCCCAACCTTCAGGCAAATGCCTATTATCATGAGGCATTGTGTTATCAGAGGATGGGAGAAATCAGAAAGGCATTGGATAAATTCGCTTATGTGAAAGACCATGCCGATTCCGAATCCCTGAGAGAAAATGCCGGAAAATGGATAAAGGCGATTTCTGAAAAGGAAAAAACAGCCAAAGCTTACAGCCTCTTTCTGAAAATCGCCCGCCGCTATGACGACAATGTGCAGCTTGAGCCTACAGACACAGATGCTTACGCTGATGAGGGAGACAGTGCATCTGTCGCTTATTTTTCGGGCAGATATCAGTTTATTGACCGGGAATCTCTGATTATGGGCGCGGGATACACCCATTATCAGACATGGTACGATGATCTGAGCGAATATAATCTTACCGGAAGCCTCTTCAGTATTTATACAAGATATCGTCTGTATCCCTTCAATTTCGGGCTTTCCTATCTTCCCTCCTATTATTGGGCTGACACTGAGAGCTATCTGAGACGACACCAGTTCCGCCCCGATATCATAATGGAAATCAGCGATATGCTGACCGGCAGGTTTTCCTACACTTACTCCAGAGATGACTATCTTCAGAATGAGGAAAGAAACGGGCATTCCGACGAGTTTTCCCTTGATCTTTACTGCGGACTCCCGAATGCCGCAGGAATACTGTCCGGAGGCTTGACTTACGAAAAAGCTTCGGCATCCCATTCCGATTATGACTACAGCCAGTTAAAAGCAAATCTGGGCATATCTCTTCATCTGCCCTGGGATATGAATCTGGATGTCTCAGGCAGGTATTATGACAGGAAATATGACAGCAGCGACTCGGTTTACAGCGTGGAACGGGATGACAGCAGGTATAACGCTTCTGTATCCCTTTCCCGCAGCCTGTTTTACGACTGGCTGGAGCTTGCCGCGGAATTCGGCTATACGAAAAATGATTCAAATATCAAGGATTACGACTACGAGAAGAAAGTAACAGCGCTGTCTCTGACAGCGAAATATTGATTTCACTAAACATCTGCAAGGAGGAAATGCTATGCCGGAAAAAACTTTTTTTTGTAAAACCGGGAAGATACTTTTGTCAGTGATGGGAAGCCTGCTACTCTTTCTTGTTTTCACGTTCCGGGCGGGAATGGTCTTCGCCGAATCCGATATTCCCGAAGGCTTGGCAATCGTTGAGATATTCAAGCCCGGTATCGGTCTGCCCGTGGGAAATGTCCGATTGGTTCAGGGCGAAGCGATTGTGATCCATAAAGACACATCTGTCGGGTACAAAGCTGAAAACGATATGCCGATTTTCGAAGGAGACACGGTTATCACCCGTGAAAAAGGACGGATACGGTTTGAGCTGAATGACGGAAGTATTCTGACAATGGCTTCGAAAACAGAGATGACCATCAATAAGAGCCTTTATGATTCAGAATCCGGAACCCGGTCTTCTTTTATCAAGATGCTTGCGGGAACAGCCCGTTTTGTTGTGAAAAAGCTGGCTGAATTCAAACTCTCCGAATTCAAGGTAAAAACAAAGACCGCTGTTATAGGCGTCAGAGGCTCTGATTTTATTGTTGCGGCAAATGCCGACCGTACCGAAGTGACTGCACTTGAAAACACAGATATAGAAGTGGTGAGTCTCATCGGGCCTGAAGCAGAACCTGCAATGCTCAAAGAATTTGAGCATACCGTGATCGAGGCAGGGGCATTGCCTTCGAAGATCGAGGAAGTATTTCCTGAAGATATTGAAATCCTGAAGAGAGATTTCATATCTGTTCCGGATCATACAGACTCGGGAGACAGGACAGAGATGCAGAAGGTTATTGCTGATCCGGAACTGAGAGAAGCCATGGGAAAAATACCTCCGGTTCATATAGAAGACAGAGAGATTTTTGTGCCGAATGACGCGCTTGTGAATCCGGAAGAGCCGGGCATGTCCGGGAAAATCGGGGGACCGCAAGACCCGGAGCATATTGAAAATAAAGGCTCTGAACCGAAAAAAGAAGGGGAAATTATGAAGCTTATGCCGGATATGGACAAAATTGTTCCGGATCGCGGAGATTCCCCGCTTCCTGATTTTCAGGATAAAGTACATGAGGATAAGATGAGGAAAGAATCTCCGCCGTCTCCTGACAACTCCCTCCCTCCATTTCCCGAACCTCCCGGAAATCAATAATGAGGTAAGAGGTCAGAGGTGAGGGGTTCGCATCTCTTCTCTCACCTTCAACCATAAAGGAGGCTTTATGAAAAAAGTCGTAGTACACCCCGAAAGGTGTCTGGGCTGTATGCAGTGCATGATTGCCTGTGCAACAGCCCATTCCAAAACTGAAAACCTGTTTACGGCTGTCTGCGAGAAGCCTTTACCTAAGCCGCGAGTTCATGTCGGAGCCGGATTTTACGGACAAGGATTTCCCAACCGTTGCAGACATTGCGATCCTGCCCCCTGTATGTTTGCCTGTCTGCCCGGAGCCATATTCCGGGATAAGGAGAGCGGCACGGTCATTATTAACCAGGACCGCTGTATCAACTGCGCTTCCTGCGCCATGGCATGTCCTTTCGGTGTGATCCGTTACTATGAAGATACATTCGCTCCTCCGGGAAAAGCTGTTGCCGTCAAATGCGATAATTGCCTGAAACGTCAGGCAAAGGGCTTGATTCCCGCGTGTGCGGAAGCCTGCAAATCCGGCGCACTGACCTTTGAAGAATTGTCGGATGCCATGAAACGGAAAAGTGAGGAAACTGCAAGAAGTGTATCTGCAGAAGCAGATCGGAGACATCCCTTGTGTAGGGGTGAGAGGTAAGGGGTGAGAGGTCAGAGGCAGGAAATGACCCTGCTATGATGTCTCTCTTACCCCTGACCCCGTACCCCTGACCTCGTACCTCATTAAAAAGGAGATCAAGATCACTATGAGCAGACGATATGAAAACAATACCATCACCGAAGATGGTCAGCTGTTGCTGAAAAAAGCGGAAAGAGATCAGATTGAAACCGTATGGGATCGCTATAAAGCCCAACTGCCCCAGTGCGGCTACTGCGAGATGGGATTAAGCTGCCGGATATGTATCATGGGACCATGCCGCATAGACCCCTTCGGCCAAGGACCGCAATCAGGCGTATGCGGCGCGGACGCTGACATTGTCGTGGCACGGAATCTGTGCCGTATGATTGCAGCCGGCGCTGCATCTCATTCGGATCATGGACGGGACCTCGTAGAAGTTCTGGCAAATGTCGCTGAAGGCAATGCGCCGGGATATGAGATAAAGGATAAGGAGAAACTGAAACGGGTTGCGGCTGAATACGGTGTAGAAACAGATGGAAAAGAATATTTGCAGATCGCCGGCGAACTGGCAGATGCCATGCAGGAAGATTTCGGAACCCGGAAAAAAGAGATCACTTTTGCAGCAAGGGCCCCGCAGAAACGCCGGGACCTATGGAAAAAACTCGGTATCACCCCGCGAGGAATTGACCGGGAAACCTCGGAAATGATGCACCGTACCCACATGGGCGTGGACAACGGCTGGCAGAGTCTGCTTCTGCACGGAATGCGGAATGCCCTTTCCGACGGCTGGGGCGGATCCATGATTGCTTCCGAAGTATCGGATATTCTTTTCGGGACTCCTTCACCTAAAACTACAGCGGCAAATGCAGGCGTATTGAAAAGCGATCAGGTCAATATCATTGTGCATGGACATAATCCGGTAGTCTCGGAAATGATACTGCTCGCGTGCCAGTCTCCTGAAATGATTAAATTAGCTCAGGAAAAAGGAGCAAAAGGAATCAATCTTGCCGGAGTATGCTGCACCGGCAATGAACTGCTCATGCGTCACGGTGTGGCGATGGCAGGAAATCATCTCAGCACAGAACTGATTATCAGCACCGGCGCGGTTGACATGATGATTGTTGACTATCAGTGCATCATGCCTTCGCTGGGAACCGTAGCCGCGTGTTATCACACCAAAATGATCAGCACCAGCGACAAAGCCCGTTTTCCGGGTATGGAACATCGGGAATTTCATCCGGATAATGCGGAAAAATCGGCTATAGAATTAGTCAAAGCTGCTGTGGAAAATTTTACGCGCCGCGGGGAAGTCTATATTCCGGTGGAACCGGTTAATGCTGTGGGCGGCTTCTCCGTAGAAACGATTGTGGCTGCGCTGGGCGGAACACCCAAACCGCTCATTGATGCGATTGTCTCAGGAAAAATTCGGGGAGCCGTAGGCGTAGTAGGCTGCAACAATCCGAAAATCAAGCAGGATTACGGGCATGTCACGCTCACAAAACGCCTGATCGAAAACGATATTCTGGTCGTGGACACCGGATGCGCTGCGGTTGCCAATGCCAAAGCCGGGTTCAAAACAGCAGAATCTATCCGTTTTGCCGGACCCGGACTGAAAGAGATATGCGGATCGCTTGGCATTCCGCCGGTTCTGTGTATGGGAAGTTGTGTGGATAATGTGAGAATACTGGTGCTGGCATCTGCTCTGGCAAATACGTTGAATGTTGATATCAGCGATCTGCCGCTTGCGGCTGCCGCGCCGGAATGGTATTCGGAAAAAGCAGCAGCTATCGGCGTATATGCTGTAGCTTCGGGAGTTTATACGGTTCTCGGTCCCATGCCGCCGATCATGGGAAGCATGAATGTGGTCAAGCTGCTCACCGAAGGTCTGAACGATATTGTAGGCGCAACCTTTGCTGTAGAGCCTGATCCTGAAAAGGCGGCAGTTCTGATCCGGCGGCATATTGAAGGAAAACGGGAGAAATTGGGCTTGTCTTTTGTGAAGATTTAAGGTAAAAATAAAAAATTGCGTATGGTGGGGCTTTGCCCCACCGTTTTGCCCATGTTTTTCAAAATTCAGTCTGATCGCAACAGGAGTTTTTCCTCTGCCTGACAAAATCCGATTTTCTTAAATTCAAAAAACATGATACCATCCATATCAGAATCCTGCCCGCTACGGCTGATGACAGCAAAAGAACCTGTATTTATGAAATTTTTTCTTATATTCGGATGTCTGACGCTTTTTGCCGGATGCTCTGTTCATCAAGGGGTTTTCAGAATGAAAATACCTGAACTTCCTGAAATCACAGAAGCCCGTTATCGCATCTATGATGCCGGGGGATGTCCGGCAAGTTTTGAGGCTGTGATCAGAGCCGCGGACAAAGCTGACGCGGTGTTCGTAGGCGAACTCCATAATGATCCGGTCGCACATTTTCTTGAGGCTGAAATTCTCAAGGCTGTTCACCGCGGGTATAAAACTGAGGAATTCCGGCGTACTGTGATCCTTTCACTGGAAATGTTCGAACGGGATGTGCAGACCGTGCTGGATGAATATCTTTCCGGTCTCATTACGGAGATGCACTTTCTGAACGACAGCCGCGTCTGGGGAAATTATTTTTCGGATTATCGTCCCCTCGTAGAATTTGCGCGTGAAAATAAGATCGGGGTTATTGCTGCCAATGCGCCGAGACGCTATGTGAACCGGGTTTCGCGGCTCGGACCCGAGGCATTGAATGATCTCTCTCCGGCAGCAAAAATATGGCTCGCGCCGATTCCGTATCTGCCTCCGTCCCCGGCATATCGGAAAAAGCTTGAAAATCTCAGAGAAAAAGGAATAATGTCTCACACGAAAAAAGAAAACAGCGGGGACGGGAAAACCGGACTTTCGGAGGCTGAAGAGAAAATGCTTTCCAAAATCCGTTCAGAGACGGCATATATTGCTGAAGCCCAGTCTTTATGGGATGCGACAATGGCTTTTTCCATCACCGAGGCATTGAATCACAATCCCGGGGCATTGGTTCTCAATATTAACGGCAGATTCCACAGCGAGCAGAAAATGGGAATTCCGGAACATCTGATCCGCTGCCGTCCCGGCACAGAAGTTCTTACAATCACTGTTCTTTCGGAAAACTGCTTTCCGAATTTTGATAATGCGTTTGAAAACTTTGGCGATTTTATCATTATCACCGATCCTAAACTGCCCCGGACCTATACGGGCATGAACTTCAAAGGAGACTAAGAAATGAAAAAGACAGTGAAATGGATGATTATTGCGATATTTTCCCTTGTGCTGATCGCAGGTATCGCTATTGTCGGAATAACCGAATGGATGAAATTTTCGGAACCTGCGGCTGAAAAGATGTCTTCTGCATTTGAGACCGCAGACCCGGACGCGATGATTATAACGGAAAGCCTTTCCCGGCTGCCGAGGGATCTGCTCTCTAATCCGATACTGAAAGAAGTTCTGACCGAAGATTTTCTGTTTTACTACGAGTATAATGAAGGCCGGCTGGGACTCAGGGGAACATTGAGAAGAATTTCTTATGAACATGATCTCACCTTTGTTGACGAAGTTCTTTCATACGTTTTCAACACACCGGCTGAAATCATGTTCTGGAAAGGCTATGACGGCAGGCTGAGGAAATATTGTCTGGCAGTCAGCACGTCGGGACTTGCCCCCTATATCGCTTTTGCCGCGCGCGTTGCCTCTGACGACAGGCAATTGAAGCTTATCGGAAGCAAAGCTTCGGAAGGAAAACAGATTCCGGTCTATGAACTCCGCTACGCGCCTCACCGTAAGCTTTATTTTGCAGCCGGCGAGACATACACCTATATCTTTTCCAATCGGGATATGGCTTTGCCCGAAAAAAAGAAAGCGGAAAAGCAGCCTGAACCCAAGACTTTTTCAGATACTGCACGGGAAAAATTTGCGGCGATTTCCGGACAGATCAATGGCCGCGGGAATCATCCCGCACATACGGTCTTTGCCTCTCTACGATACTTATCCTTCGGGTATCAGCGATTTTTTCCGAATCTCGAATCTCTTTGCTTTGAATACAGAAACAAAACATGGACAGTTTCCGCTCTCACAAAAAATACGGGAAAAGCCGTGGATTCTACAGACTTATGGAAAGCTGTGCCTTCGGGTACAGGGATGTGTGCGGCTCTGCCGGCTGATCCTATGACTCTCAAGGATATACTCGGAACTGTCGCAACAGATTCTCAGGCAGATATCGAAGCCCTGCTCGCTTCGGTTCAATCCCCGGCCGCGCTGTGCTGGTATCCTGATTCGGAACTTTATACGCCGCTGCTTGTAGTGAAAAGTGATGAGACAAAAGATATGAAGTCAATTCTCGGAACCCTGTTTGAGAAAAGCACCGGCGCAGCCGAATCGCGTGTTCTGACTCAAAAGCAGAAAGAGAAATTGACAGAAAAAGTGCATACAGAACATAGACTGGCCGGGATGGGACGCTGGAAAACAAAATACGGCTATTTTCTGAATGAGGAGGAGGAAAAGGAATTGGAAGCCGAAAGAAACAGGCAGCGTCTGGAAGAGCGGTTGGAACAGGCTATGGAATATGAATTGGAGTGGAAAACAGATGAGCAGTTGTACAGCAAGATGGAAGAGTCGGAGAAAGCGGGCAAGCGTCTGACAGAAGAGCAGCAGAATGAATTGAAAGCCGAGATCAGAAAGGAGACAGAGTCGAAATTAAGGGCTGAGATAAAAGAGAATTGGGAAAAGGAGATAAAAGAGAATGCGGAAACAAAAGCCGCTCTGAGGGAGAAACTGGCAGCGTTAAAGAAAGAAGTCGAAACATATAAGGTTACAGGTCCGTTCAAGGTTGCCGAAGTTTCAGATGCCGGCAAAACGGTCTGGACCCGTGATCTGAGTTCCCAATACGGGCTGTACGACGCGGGGACCGAAGATGCCAAAACCATGCGCTCAAGCCGGTATTTCAAGGTTTGTCTCGCGTATCAGAAGGGATATGTTATGTTTTCGCCGGATCATCGGCTGGTGGAAAAGGCAATAGCGACACTTGATAAAAAATATCCGCCGGCAGCAGATTTCATGCCTTCGGATACGGCAAACAAAATTCTGATTCTTTATCCTGAAAACCTCGGACGGCTCCTGAAAAAATCTGTTTCAGACAGTCTGCCCGAATTTCAGGAATCTGTTTTCAGGGAAAGCGTCTCGCGCTATCTCTTTCCGGTGCTGGATAAAACAGCTTATTTACCGGCAGTTGCCCTCAGTATGCCGAGTTTTTCCATTGACGCGCCGAACAGATGGGAGGACTTGAAATGGGAAAATCTCTCTTCCCGATAGTTTTCATACTTTGTCTCTTCGGCAGCGCGAATGCAGACGGGATCCCGATGCTGGATTATAAACAATCCGAGGCGTTCAGGGCATGGTTTGTGCGGATCATAGCGGAACAGCTCCGGCAGGGACCCTGGCCCCGCTGGTTTCAGAGAGACTGCGCGGGGCTGGTCCGATTTGCAGTATATGAGACATTCAAACCGCACGATGAAGCATGGCTGCGGGCAAACAGCATATCTGACCGGCATCTGCCGCGGGAAGTGATACTTTCTCCGGATCAGAAAATCATATCCGAGAGTTGGAGACAGATCCGAAGCGATGAACGCTCGGCTTATGCCTCTGCCATTGTAATCATTCAGGAAAACAGCCGCTTTGTCTCCAAAGACATGAATCAGGCATTGCCGGGAGACCTGCTGTTTTTCGATCAGGGAGACGATCAGCACCTGATGATATGGATGGGGAGCTATATTGCCTATCATACGGGACGGGAAACAGAGAAAAATACAGGGCTTAGGAAATACAGTCTTGATGACTTCATGAACTGGAAAGATACCCGCTGGCAGCCCAGATTTGACAATCCCAATTTCATCGGCGTCTGTCGCTTTTCATTTCTGATGCCCTGATGTCCTCGGCGTAGGGGCATGTCGGCGACATGCCCTTTATCTGTGGGTCACGGGGCATGTCGCCTGTGGGTCACGGGGCATGTCGCCTGTGGGTCACGGGCATGTCGCCTGTGAGTCACGGGGCATGTCGCCTGTGAGTCACGGGGCATGTCGCCTGTGAGTCACGGGGCATGTCGCCGACATGCCCCTACCACAGAAGGTAACAGGTTTGTTTATGAACGAATGGGAATTTACAGCAGATTTTGCAGGCTGGATCAACGAGATACTCGGCCTTAAACCCGATCTGCCCTTTTCACAGGCAAAATGCGAACAGCGGACTGCCGGCGGGCTTCAACGCAGAGATATTACCCTGCTCGATAAAAATCAGCGAGTCATTCTGACCGGAGAAGTCAAACTTCCTTTTCGGAAAGAGGGCAGCAGCCCTTACAACAGCCCGCTGGTCTCCGATGCCCAAAACAAAGCCCTGAGCGCAGGCTCGCCCTTTTTCTTCACATGGAATGTGAACAAATTTGTCTTATGGGAGACAAAATCTTCGGCAATTTCATGGCAGGATCATGATTATCAGTCGTGGGATGTTGTCAGCATCTATCGGGAACCTCATCTGGAACTGGCTTCAACGGTTGCAGCGATCAAAAACTGGCTTCTTTTGTTTTTAAACGAATTTGCCCGGATTGTCAGAGGAGATTCGGCGATAGGAGTCAAACTGCCGGATGAGAAATTTGTCGAAGCACTTGAAGCCTCGTTGCATATCCCGATTTTACTCAATACCGACGGATTGGAGGAATACTACAGACAGCCCCGTTTCAAAAGCCAGCTTGACAAATGGATGCGGGAGGAGCAGGGATGGATTATTTACAGCGATCCCCAGGGAATCCGGGATAATCTTGAACGTGCTTCCCAATTTGCCTGCTACGCGCTGGTCTGCAAATTGGTTTTTTACGAAGCGCTTCTGAAACGCTACAGCAGGGAAATCGAAAAAATAACTGTTCCCGATCACATTGAAACCGGCGACGCTCTTCGTCTCCATCTGGAAGGCTATTTCGCACAGGCGAAAAATGTGACCCGTGATTATGAAACGGTTTTCGGCGAAGATCATACCTCTGTCGGCAGCCGTATTCCTTTTTATTCGGATACAGCGGTTCCGTATTGGCGTAATCTTAGTAATCAGATTCATCAATTCGACTTTTCCGGGCTTGACTATGAAATAATCGGAAGTATTTTCGAACGACTCAATTCTCCTGAAGAGCGACATAAATTCGGGCAGTTCTATACCCGTGTGGAAGTAGTTGACCTGATAAACAGCTTCTGTATCCGCCGCGGAGATGAAAAAGTCATGGATCCGGCCTGCGGCGGGGGGACATTTCTTGTGCGGGCATATATCCGCAAACGGGAACTGCAGCCGCATCGTCGTCATAAGGCACTGCTTTCGGACCTGTTCGGTATGGATATTGCCAATTTCGCCACGCATCTGACTACAATAAATCTGGCAACACGGGACCTTGTCGAAGAAGAAAATTATCCGCAGATAGGGCGCAATGATTTCTTTGATGTCAATTCTCGAAAAGCCTTTGTCAGACTGCCGAAAAAGCTGAAGTCAAAGGGATTGGGAAAAACACTGTTCCGGGAAATCGAAATTCCTCTTCTTGACGCTGTCATAGGCAATCCTCCGTATATCCGGCAGGAGGATATTCCCAAAAATACAAAAAACGGGAATAATTGCCCGGAAAGCGGAACAAAAGAATACTACATGAATGTCGTGAAATCCGAGAGCAATGCAGAGCTTTCCGGACGCAGCGATATTCATTGCTATTTCTGGCCCCATGCAGCAAGCTTTCTCAAAAATGACGGATACCTATGCTTTCTGACATCCAGCCAGTGGCTTGACGTGGAATACGGATTCCGTCTGCAGGAATGGATTCTGCTTAATTTTGAAATAATTGCCGTATTCGAGAGTATTGACGAACCCTGGTTTGTCGGCGCCCGCGTGACAACCGCGATTACTATTCTCCGGCGTCAGCAGGAAGAAACAAAACGGATGAACAATATCGTCCGTTTTGTTCAACTCAGGCGTCCTATCCGTGAAATTCTGGCGCATGACGGCACGAGTGCCGGCGCGGTGGTTTCCGCAAATCTGTTCCGCGATGAGATTTTATCTCTTGAAAAAAATACGGTGACAGAGTATTATCAGACCCGCCTGATCCGACAGGATGATTTGTGGCAGCAAGGCTGTGAATTGGGAATTTCCGTCGGCAAATCAGGAAGTTACTACGGAGGCAAATGGGGAAATTATCTCAGAGGAGCGGATTTCTGGTTTCGACTGCTTGACAGTTGCGGTTCAAAGCTGGTTCCCTTGGGCAATGCAGCAGATGTGCGGTTCGGGGTCAAAAGCGGAAAAGATGTTTTCTTCTTTCCGAAAGACTGCAGCGCGGAAGCACTTGAAAAATATCCTCATAAGCAGCAATTTATGAATGCTTACGGAGTGCCGCGGAGAGAAGTGGAATCCGGAAAAGTCAGACTTGTTCTGTGCGGCGAGGGTTACAAAGACATACGTCCTGTCGAATCCGAATTTTTGGAACCGGAAATTCACAGCCTCATGGAAATAGACAGTTTTACTGTCAGTCCCGAAGACTGTGACCGGCTCATACTTTTTGTCAGCGAGAAAAAATCCCGGCTCAGGGGGAAATATGTTCTGAGCTATATCAACTGGGGAGAAAAGCAGGATTTCCATACAGATCCGACCTGTACGGGACGTATAACAGATGAACGGGAATGGTATGATCTTTCCGGTCATTGCCGCGCTCCGGTTTTGTGGCCCAAAGAGCGACAGTACCGTCACATTGCCCCTGTAAATCCGAGACAATTGATTGCCAACTGCCGATTATACGAGATATATCCGCTGAAAGAATATGACCAGCCCGATCTCTGGGGCGGAATATTAAATTCAACGTGGGTTATACTTTCATCTTTTCAGTTCGGACGCCCTGTCGGAAATGAAGGCAACTGGAGTACTATGGTGTCTGATGTCAAGATGATGCTCGTACCTGATCCTGCAAAAGTTACAAAGAAAAAATCAGACAAGGTCACTGAAGCTTTTCAGCAGATGAAGAAACGCAAAGCCCTCTCATTCCTTTCTGAACGCCGGCTCCGGGAAATGGCTTATCGGCAGGCAGGAAAAGAGGACGAACTCAATAATCTGTCCGATACATGCGAATTGGATATGCCGGACCGCCGGGAACTCGACGATGCTGTTCTTGAAATGCTGGGTATCCGATCTGAAGTACAGCGTCAGCAGATGACAGATGAACTTTACGACTATCTTCGAAATTTTTTTGAGCAGATACGGCAAAAAGAGGAGAAAGCCATTGCCAATAAAAAGAAAGGCAAAAAACAAAGTGCAATGCGTCCGAATGAAATCGCCGCGATGATTTATGAGGAAATTGCGGAAAAACACGGACGGCTTCTCCGCCGTTATGATCCTGAGTTTATTGATAAATCAAAGCCATTCGATACTTATGATATACCCTCGGAAGGTGATCCTGTTCCTTTTCGGGATTTATTCAAGAGTCAGGGCGTCCAGTTCAGGAAAGGGAAAAAAGCACATATTGCTTTTATCAAAACAACGAATCCTGCACAGGCAGATTTGATTATTCTTGCAGTCAAATCGGGTCTGCGCGGTATTATCCGTATTCCGCATGAAGAAGAGGAATGTCTTAATATATTGAAAGAATATGAAAATTTTGTAAAATTCCGCGAGGAGCGTATCCGTGAACTCATCGGGGAACGCACCGCGGACGAGGCATTTCAGGACAAAATTTATGATGCCCTGATGCCGCTTCTTATCTATGGGAAACGGTAAGATACGTTGTTGAAGTGAAATAATGAGTCGGATAGGAGAAAAAGGAAATGAAGCCGATAAAAACATTCATCGGAATGATAACAAACATGCCCGGTTTGTATCTGCATATTTTATTGACAGAGGAAGATGACGTTATCGTAGCGAGATGTCTTGATTTTTCAGTTTCAAGCCACGGCGAAAACAAAGAGGAGGCTCTTGCTTCGCTCAATGACAGTATAGCAGATTACCTTGATTATGCTTTAAAACAAGGGGCATTTGAGGTAATTGTTGATCCTGAAGAAGATATGTTTTGGGATATTTTCAAAGAACAGCAATTGAAAGAAGAAGCTGCTGCTATGGCTGATTATGTCAACATATTAAAATTGAAAGACATCCCTGAGATCAATTATGCCTAAAATTTCAGAGCTTAGGAAAGTAACAGATATTCTCAGAAATTACGGAATTGAATTCGATCCGAAAAGCGGCGGAAAGCATTCCGGCAAATTTTTTAAAGGAAACAAGTCGTTTCCGGTAAAATCACACGGAAACAAAACGATGCTTCTTCCTTATGCTTTGAAGGGGCTTATAAAAAAATTTGATCTTCCGGAAGACATCTTTGACAGATAGTTCTTTTTCCCGAAGTTTAAAGACTGACAATTTTTATCGTATTAACGAGGGGTAATTAATGGAAAAACAAATAATCGAAACTCCTGCCGGAAAATGGCTCAGACGGATATGGGGCGCATTGCCTTCGCTTTTTCTGACCGCGCTCATTGTGGTCGCAGTGATGCTTTTCGGACGAATCCAGAGCGAAAGTAAACTGCTGGAAGAACAAAAAAAAGCGCAGATGCGTCAGAAACAGCCGGATGTGAATGTAGTTACGCTGGAGCTTGCTCCTGCCCCTATTCGGGACCGCATCAATCTGCCGGGAATCACTCAGCCCTGGGTGAAATTGGATGTGCTGACAGAAGTGAGCGGCAAAGTTGCGAAAAAAGCGGTTGAAGAGGGAAACAGCGTCAGAAAAGGCGATGTGATAGCGGTCTTTGACTCCCGTGATTATCAGAATGCCTATAATTCTTTGAAAGCATCATATCAGGCAGCAAGTGCCACACTGACTCGTCTCGAAAAACTTCATGAAGGACAACTTGCCACCCGTTCCCAATTAGATGATGCCCGCGCACAGTCGGAAAATTACAGGTCTTCCATGGATACGGCAGAATTGAACCTTGAACGCTGTACGCTCCGCGCGCCGATTTCCGGGCTGATCAACCGTCTCTACATTGACAACGGACAATTTCTGGATCATGCGGATAAGGTGGCTGAAATCCTGCAAATCGAACAGATAAAAGTCAGGGTGGGAATTCCGGAATCCGATGTTGATGCGGTGCGGAATTTAGAAGATTTCAATGTCAAAATTGATGCGTTGAACGGAAAAACATTTTCCGCAAAAAAGTATTTTCTTTCCAGAACAGCAGATACCGAGGCACGGCTTTACAACCTTGATCTTGCGGTTGACAATGCCGGCGGCGAGATATTGCCGGATATGTTTGCACGGGTTGAAATCGTGAAAAAAGAAGTTCCGGAAGGACTTTCGCTTCCCCTTTATTCCATTATCACAAGGAATAACGAGACTATCGTCTATGTATGCAAAGACAATAAGTCATATTCAAGAAAAATCGTAACGGGCCTGCAGGAAGGATGGCGGGTTGAAATCACACAGGGACTCGACGCGGGCGAACAGGTCATCGTGGTGGGTCAACGGAGCGTCAATGACGGCCAGACCGTTAATGTGGTACGCAGGTTAAAAAACATTGAAGAACTTGTGAGATAAAAGGTGAGGGGTCAGGGGTGAGGGGTCAGGGGTGAAGGTTTTCTATGTCCTCTTACCCTCACCTCTGACCCCTTACCTCTCACCTTGGAAAACGAGAAATGATTATCTCTGATACAGCTATAAAAAACCGAATCAGCGTGGTTGTGTTTTCGGTCATTATCTCGGTTATGGGAACTTACTGTTACAATGCTCTCCCGAGAGAAAACGAACCGGACATCACTATTCCCAATGTATTTGTTTCCACAGAGTATAAAGGCGTGTCCTCTTCGGACATCGAGACATCTGTTACAATCGAAATCGAAAAAAAACTGAAAGGACTTGAAAATGTCAAGAAAATCAAGTCTGTCAGTTCCGAGGGAATGTCTCAGATCAATATCGAGTTTATTGCCGGAACAGACATTGACGAGGTTCTGAGAAAGGTCAAAGACAAGGTGGATGAGGCAAAAGGCGAGCTTCCGAATGATCTGGAGAATGATCCGTCAGTATTCGAGGTGAATTTTTCCGAAATGCCTATAGTGGTATTTTCTCTCAGCGGAACCTGCGGCATCGCCTTTCTCAAGAATATTGCCGATGATCTCAAAGATGATATTGAGGCGATTCCGGGTGTGCTGGAAGCTGAAGTCACGGGCGGAGTAGAACGGGAAATCCGCGTAGAAGTGGACGCAGATAAACTTGCCTACTACAGAATTCCCATAACATCGCTTCAGGCAGCGGTCGGCAGCGAAAACCAGAACACTTCCGGAGGCTCTGTCACTCTGGGAGACGGACGCTACCAACTGCGTGTTCCGGGCGAATTCAAAACTCCGGATGATATTTACGGGCTTGTTGTGAGTTCTTATGAAGGCAGACCTGTTTATCTCAAAGATGTGGCACGGGTGGTTGACGGATTCAAAGAAGAAACCAGCCGCTCCCGCCTGAACGGACGTGAAGCAGTTAATATCTCTGTAAAAAAACGGGCAGGTGAAAATATCATCGCCATCACCGAGAAGATTGATGAAGTGATTCAGCGCAGTTTCCCGACATGGCCCAAAGGAACCCTGATTACCAAACTCATGGATAAGGCAAAGGAAATCCGCATGATGGTGGCTGATCTGGAGAATAACATTATCTCAGGGCTTATTCTGGTAGTGGGAGTGCTGCTGTTTGCTCTCGGCATCCGAAACGCGATTCTGGTAGCTCTTGCCATTCCTTTTTCCATGCTGATTTCCTTCATGGTTCTGTATATTCTCGGCATCACTCTGAACATGGTGGTGCTGTTCAGTCTGACGCTGGCGCTGGGAATGCTGCTGGATAATGCCATCGTCATTATCGAGAATATCTATCGCTACATGCAGCAGGGAGTTCCCCGCATCGAGGCAGCCATGAAAGCGACCTCGGAGGTGGCTTATCCGGTCATCGGTTCGACTATGACGACCCTTGCCGCATTTTTTCCCATGATATTCTGGCCCGGTATTATGGGCGAGTTTATGAAATATCTCCCTATTACGCTGATTGTGACGCTTACGTCGAGTCTTTTTGTGGCTTTGGTGATCAATCCCGCGCTGACCGCTATTTTTATCCGGGTAAAAGGAGATAAAAAAGTCTCTTTCATGAGCGCGGAAGAGCTTGCGGCAGCCGGTGAAAAGCCTATAGAAATAAAAGGTCCGATACTTAAAGTTTATGTTGCTTTCCTTGCTGCCGCGCTCCGTCACCGGATGGCTGTCATACTTCTCTCCTTTGCATTTCAGATATTGCTTTTCGAGATATGGATGCTTGCCGTGGGATTGGAAAAACCAATTGAATTTTTTCCAAAAATCGATCCCAAAAACGCATACATCAATATTGATCCGCCAGAAGGAGCAGACCTCGACTATATTGACCGGATCGTCAAAACTGTTGAAATGGCTGTCAATGGGCTGAATAACATTAAAAGTGAAAGCGATAATGTATTTCCTGTAGAAAGATATGACTCATCATATCTTCCCAAACCGCATCGGACCGCCACAGGACGGGAATTCTCAGGTCCCGGCGATCTGGAAAATATCGAGTACATCTATGTAAATATCGTTGAAACCTCCGGCGGGCTTACTTTCGGAGAGACTCTGCCAAACCATATCGGCATCCAGTTTGTTGATCTCGAAGATCGGATAAAGCCTTCGACCCTGAGCCTTGAAGAAATGAGAAAACGGGTGAAAGGCATTCCCGGAGCGCGGATCACCGTAGATGAACAGAAGGAAGGTCCTCCCACCGGCGCACCCATCAATATCGAAATTTCAGGAGATAACTTCAGTATGCTGGGAACAATAGCGAGACAGGTACGTGAAATTATCGCTAAATTTCCATTTGCAGAGGATGTCCGGGATGATTATTCGGAAGGCATTCCTTCCATACTGGTCAAGATTGACAGGCAGAAAGCGGCTCTGTTCGGGCTTTCAACCAATGCCATCGGATTTGCCCTGAAAACCGCTTACAACGGTCTTCAGGTTTCCACATACCGGGAAGGAGATGAGGATTATGACATTACGGTGAAACTTCCCGAAAGTGATCTCTTAGTCACGGATGTGCTGCATAAACTGATGATTCCGACGCCTTCGGGACAATTAGTTCCCCTGACCACGCTGGCGTCCATCGGATATTCCGGAACCATCGGAAATATTGTGAGAATAAATCACCAGCGTGTAGTAACAGTAAAGGCAAATGTTGACGAGACCAAAATTACAGGTCCCGTGGCACGCGGGCAGGCAGAGTTATTGCTGAAAGAATTTCCTATACCGCCGGGATATCGGCTTCAGTTTACAGGGGAACAGGAGGAGCAGCAGGAATCTCAGGATTTTCTCGGAAAAACCTTTGTTGTGGCTATTTTTCTGATTTTTCTGATTCTTGTGGTGCAGTTCAATTCCATATCTCAGCCCTTTATCATCATGACATCCGTTATTTTATCTCTCGGAGGAGTATTTCTCGGACTGACCTTGATAAAAAGCTCTTTCGGCATCATCATGACCGGCGTGGGCGTGATTTCGCTCGCCGGTGTGGTGGTCAACAATGCCATTGTGCTGATTGACTACACGAACAAGCTCATCGAGGGCGGCATGCCGGTCAGCGATGCGATTGTGGCTGCCGGTGCTACAAGACTCCGCCCCGTGTTTCTGACCGCCATTACTACGGTGCTGGGGCTTATCCCCATGCTTACGGGCATATCTTATGACTTCCACAAAATGGCACTTTCACTTGTAAGCGAATCCACCCAGTGGTGGCGGTCCATGGCAAGTGTGGTGATCTTCGGGCTGACGATTGCGACCTTTCTGACGCTGGTGGTGGTTCCGGTTCTGTATTCTCTGCTGGATTCCGCGACTATCCGGCTGAAAGCCTTTGCCGAAACGGTCCGAAAGCTTTATTGGAAACCGTTCGGAATCAGCGAATAAGATACAATCTTCCGTAAAGCGGGTTTGAAACCCGCTTTACAAATTTAGCGACTA
>DYRK01000033.1:18568-21057 GCA_020718785.1 Desulfatirhabdium butyrativorans
TTTGTATTACTCTATATCTTATATAAACAAGATATTCAGGATTCGGTATAAGGTATTCGGATTATGATAAAAAAAGAACGTGATCATTTCAATCTGCTCTGCGATATCGGCGATCTCTCGGCACTGCTGACAGAAAGCTCGGATATTGAAAGCTTTCTCCAGAGCGCGGTGGCAATGGTGTCCCGATATCTGAATGCGGATGTGTGTTCGATTTATCTGTATGATGAAAAATCAGACGATCTTGTTTTAAAAGCAACGGTCGGACTGAATCCCTCGGCTGTCGGCAGGATTCGGATGAAACCCGGAGAGGGGCTTGTGGGAAAGACTTTTGAAATGCTCCGCCCTATTCGTGAACCGGCAGCGGCTCTGAATCCGAATTTCAAATACTTTAAGGAGGCAAACGAAGACCGGTTTGAATCTTTTCTTTCTGTCCCCATTCAGAGAGGCGTCAGAAAAATCGGGGTTATGGCGGTTCAGCATGAAAAACAGGACTATTTTACCGAAATAGATGTGGTAGTGTTACGCGCCCTGGCTTCCCAGCTTGCCGGAACTGTTGAAAATGCCCGGCTTATGCTTGATCTTCATAATTCTGCCCCAAGACAGCCGGCACCGTCATCAGTTTCCGATATGTTCGAAAGCCTCCGCTTTGTCAAAGGACAATCCGCTTCAGGCGGATATGCTTTCGCGGCTTCAGCCGTATTTAAAAGAAGTCACGGAACACTGCTTGAAAAAGATGATGCCGAAGAGGACGGAATCTATTCTCTGGAGGATTTCTACAGAGCGGTTCATAAAACAGCCGAACAATTGGTCGAATTCCAGTCACGTCTTGCCGAGCGGCTGATTGAAAGCGCGTCGCTGATTTTCGATGCCCATTTCATGATATTGAAAGATGCCCAGTTTATTAATAAAATCGTAAAGCAGATCATGGAGGGAATTTCACCGCCCAGAGCAGTCAAAGAAGTGGCCGGCCATTATATCAGGATATTTTCGTCAAGCCCGAATACATATATCCGGGAAAAAGTCAACGATATGGAAGATTTAGCCGGACGTATCCTCAAAAATCTGTATAACTGGTCTTCGGATGACGAGGCTTTCTGTGAAGACAGAATTGTGACTGCCGGAGAGCTGTATCCTTCTGAAATGCTTAAATTAGCTTCGGAAGATGTGAAAGGCGTCATTCTTGTGAGCGGCGGCGTGACTTCTCATGTTTCGATTCTTGCGCGTTCCCTGAAAATTCCCCTGATAATTGCAGACCGTCCCGATCTGCTGAATCTGCCTGAAGGAACTCCGATATTGCTGGATGCGGAAATCGGCAATATCTATGTGCGCCCCTCGGCTCAGGTGATCCGGCAGTTTGAGAACCGGAAATCTTCTGAAAAAAAAACAGAATCTTTCAAGGCTGTCATGTCTCCGATAACTCACACACACGACGGTGTGAGGATATGTCTCATGGCAAATATCAATCTTCTCAGCGAACTTCCGGGCGCACGGGAACTCAAAGCCGAAGGCATCGGACTTTACCGGACAGAATTTCCCTTTCTTATCCGTCCGACATTTCCTTCGGAAGAAGAGCAGTTTCTTATTTACCGGCGGCTGGTTGACGAGATGGCCGGACAGGAGATCACTATCCGGACTCTTGATGTGGGCGGCGACAAAACCCTTGCGTATTCCGACGCCACAGGCGGTTCCAATCCCGAACTGGGGCTGCGTTCAATCCGGTTTTCTTTGCGATTCCGAGATATTTTCGAACAGCAGCTTCGGGCAATTCTGAGAGCCGCGGCTGATACCGAAAACGTGCGGATCATGTTCCCTATGATTTCATCCATAGACGAATTCCGGGAAGCCCGCCAAGTCCTTTCCGACTGTATCGCTGCCCTTGAACGGGAAAAGATACCGCATCATCCCGGACCTGCTGTGGGCATGATGCTGGAACTGCCGTCGGTTATGGAACTTATCCATGACTTTGCACAGGAAGCAGATTTTTTTTCTATCGGAACAAACGATTTTGTGCAATATCTCATCGGCGTGGATCGTACCAATGAGAAAGTTGCAGAGTATTACCGTCCATATCATCCCTCTGTGTTAAGATCGCTTGCAAAAATCGTGAAAGCCGTGACCGAGGCAGGCAAAGATATTTCCGTGTGCGGCGAGATGGCTCATGAAACAGAATATCTCCCGTTTCTTCTGGGCATCGGTATCCGCAAACTCAGCGCGGATCCGCAGTTTTTACCCATGTTGCAGAAAAGAATCAGCGAGATGACTATTGCGGAAGCTCAGGCGCATGCAAAGAGTCTGCTTGAGAAATCCACAATAAAAGAGATTAGGGAACAGATGTATCCGGAATGAATCGGAAAGGACGGTCGCAGGGGCATGTCGGCGACATGCCCTTATGAACCGGGTGATGGCGTGGGCATGCCGCCGACATGCCCCTGCGATTTTAGGTTCCCATGTCCCATAAAAGAGATTAGGGAACAGATGTATCCGGAATG
>DYRK01000416.1 GCA_020718785.1 Desulfatirhabdium butyrativorans
AAGAAAGTGTTTTTCTGACAAAACGGGATATCCTCTGCCTTATTGTACAGTTGAACCTATCGATATTGTCTGTTTTTCCGCTTTCCTTTCCTATAAGGCGTTTAAAAATTAGTGAAACTATTTAGTCATAGTCTTACTCTCAGTCGTAAGACGACGCAGCATAAGCCCGATCATGGCGATTTTTATCATAGCTTCACTTGTGTCTGTCAGGTATTCGCAGTCTTTGCTGAGGCGGCGGTGCCGGTTCAGCCGTGCGAAGGTTCTCCCGGCTGCCCGCCGGCGGGGAAGAAGCGTGAAACCTTTGCTGCCTTCGGGTCGCTGCACTGCTTCCGGTACTGCTCCGAAGTGTTTCTTCAGCCGTCCGGCAATATCTCCGTTATAAATGCCGTCGGCAGGAATCAGTTTCAGACGGGCAATCCGGCCGCAAACCCTCGCCGGAAGCGGTTTTGCTCCGTCCCGGTCCTGAATACCGGCGCTGCGGACGGCTAGAAGGCGTTTGAAAATTAGTAAAACTATTCAGTTTTAGTTGTGAGACGGCGCAGCATAAGACCGATCATAGCGGTTTTTACTGTTACCACAAGAGGGAGACGATTGATGATGTCATCAGACAAAATCAATACAGGCCTTTTGCCTGCCTGTTCTCTGCCTTTCACGGGATTCAGATTCACAAAATAAATCTCGCCTCGATGGACAGTCATTACACCTCCTCTAATCCGTCGGATTCTGTCATCGCAAATTCTTCCTCTATCTTCTGCAACTCGGTCTGAATTTCCTGATCAGCAGCCATAACAGCAGGCAGACCCTCCGGGCTGATTTTATCATCAGCGCATTCTTTTCGCAGACGGCGGATAATCCGTTCCGCCAGCCACAATTGTTCTTGTTGCGGTAAGCGGAACACCTTCTTTTCAATCTGAAACAGATTACTTAAATTCATATTTACTTTCCTCATAAGAATCCGTATCGCCAGGGAAGCCTCAATGCCGTTAAGTTAAGGGGGATGAGTGCTGAAATGCCGATTTTATAAGAACTCGTCTAGACTTTTGAGAGACCTCGGTCGGATGCGGAGACAAGCCGTTGAAATTACCGGATCTGCGCTTTCTGTAAAACGGTTTTGCAAACCGTTTCCGCGGACCAAACGATTTGCAAAATCGTTTTACGGCAAAAAGTCTAGACCAGTTCTAAGATAGGTTCAGCGCAGTGTCAAACCCATCTTATAAAATTGGCATTTTGACACTGCGGATGAACCTTTTCCACACTTGACTTAACGGCGGTGCCGGGAAGCCCGGGAACGAGAGCTTCCGATCTGCCGGATTTATTCTTTCCACCGTCACAATTTGCGTTTTCCCAATTTTTCGTAAAACGATTTTGCAAATCGTTTTAAGCGACCGACCATTATGATTTATAATATCCGGCGGGTCAGACATTTCTGTCTGACCTTTATCATGAACAGGCAGAAATGCCTGTTCTGCCGCAAAAAAATTATAAGTCTTTAAGGTCGCTCGCTTATCGGCAAAACGGTTTGCAAAACCGTTTTGCAAAAGCGCAGATTATGCCGATGGTCAGTATAGCTGATGCCTTTCTGCCAGGGAATCAGCCGCTTCGTTGCAAACTGCACCAGTACGTTGAGACACAAATACAGGCCGTTACCGTTTGAATATACCGGGAGCATATAACCCTGATACCTATTCTTTTTTTCATCTGACAGGAGAAGAAAACTGCAATGCGGACCGGGTTGTCGAATTTTTAAAAAATGTCGGCAAAACATACTGCCATGCTCCTGAAATTACTATATATTCGGATAATGCAAGATACTTTTATGCTGCCAAAGTAAGAGAATGGCTTGATAATAATCCCAGGATAACATTAGTTCATTTGCCTCCTTATGCACCCAATCTTAACTTAATCGGACGGTTTTGGAAATATGCCAAAAAAAATCTGGTCAGAAACAATTATTGCAAGGAATACAAGACATTCCGTGCAAAGGTTTTCCGGTTTCTGAACAATGCCGGCGATTATGTCAACGATTTAAAAACATTGACGGTTGAAAAATTTCAAATTGTGTATGCATAATCTGTGCCAAAAAAAACCAAAATTGAATGATAATATAGCATTATTTTTGAAAAACGGGTAGATTATTTTTTGGAAAATCCCTGAGGATATTGAATCATTAGCTTCAAATTGCCGTTTTCGTGACTGCAGACATGAGAACGAACCGGATTGTGCAATTCAGAAAGCACTTGATAACGGGACCTTGGCTCAGACACGTTTTGAAAATTATTTGAAATTGAAAAAGGAATTTGCATTTATTTCAGATCGAATTACGATGAAAGCAAATGCTGTTGAAAAATTGCACCGGAAAAAAATAAGTCAGTTTGTAAAAACGCTTAAAAAGGACAATAAAATATAATGTTGCGTATAACTATGCGTTGCACCGGACAGCCATATCGGGCTGCCGGTGAACTTATGGTTATGTTTTTTTAAACAAAAAAACATAACCCAACGGAGACCGGAAAACTTCTTGCAGAAGATTTTTCCGGCGCAATAAAAAAAATGAAAATTGTATTTCTGCACTCCGGAATGAACCGATTCCGCGCCTGACTTTACCGGCATTGACGCAATGCGTGGGAACGAGATACAGATTTCCAGAAATTAATTTTCACAGGGAAGCAGGGAGGAGATAATACTGTGCCGAATACCTCCGGCCGATGACGCAGTGAAAATTAATTTCCGGAACTCTGTAAAATCGTTTTACCAGTAACTGCGTACCACCGCGAAAATCGAATCGAACAGGATGATAAGAAAAATGCTGCTGACCACCGCGGATGTTGCGGCACTTCCCACGGCAGATGCCCCGCCTTTTGCCTGAAATCCTCTCAGGCATCCCACCCCGGCAATCAGCATGGCGAAAACTCCGCTTTTTGCCATGCCCCACAGGACTTCGGTAAGAGTTAAAACTTCCAGCGTGTTTTTAATATAGGTATTGGGACTCAGCCCCAGCATGAAAACTCCTACGGTCAGCCCGCCTGAAATGGCAAAAATGTTTGAAAAGAGCGCGAGCATCGGGACCACAGTCACAGCGGCAATCAGCCTCGGTACAGCCAGAAACAGAACCGGGTCAAAGCCCATGGTGAAAAGTGCGTCAATTTCTTCGGAAATTTTCATTGTTCCGATTTCCGCGGCAAACGCGGAACCTGATCTGCCCGCGATCACAATTGCCGTCATGATGGGACCGAGTTCCGAAACCATTGCAAAAGCCACCAGCGAAGCCACATAAATGCTGGCTCCGAACTGCCGGAACTGGAGCGATGACATAAATGCCATTATCAGGCCCAGAAGAAAACTTATCAGCGCGACAATTGGGAGTGCGGCAACGCCGGTTTTTTCCATCTGGCTTACAGTATCTTCCACGCGCAGAGATTTGGGATGAAAGCAGACATGAACAAGGGAAATGGCTAATGAACCGATAAAAGCAATCAGAAAGTTTATATCCGAAACATCCTGAATCACGGATTTTCCCATACTGACCAGCATATTGGAAAATCTTCTTTTTTTTCTCCGCACAATTTTTTCATCCGGATTGAAATTGATATGGGAAAGGATTTCCCGAATATCGGGGCCCGTATTGATAATTTCAAAACCGCCGGACATCATCTGCCGGAGTTCGAAAAGGATCACCGCGCCGAACTCATCGAAATCGCTCACATTGCCGATGTCTGCGGTTACAGAATACGGAGCTTTCTGCTGTATCAGAGCCTGAAGTTTCTTCAGCATGTCCGCGGCGGTTTCGATATTCATTTTTCCGGTAAAATGAATGGAGATTTCGCGATCTTTTTCCGTGATTTTATAAAAACCGTCCGAATCCTGATCCGATGGTATCATAATATTCTGAATTTTATAATTAAGTTAATCTGTAAAACGGTTTGCAAAACCGTTTTACGTTGCCTGTCTGCCGATCAGTTCGCCCAGTTGCCGATGAACGGTACGAATACCGTCAACTGCTGTTTCCCAAGCTATGGCATCAGATTCTGCATCCCAACTGTATCCTTTTCTCGTTCCCAAGCCCCGGCTTGGGAACGCACTTGCCGGGGAGGCTCCCCGGCTTCCCGTGACGGGAGACGGACCGAAGCCGGGGCTTGGGAACGAGGAAAAAACAGCCGTCACCGTCTGCAACGGTTACGATTTATCGCTTCAGTCCTAAAAATCAGGATTTTTTGAACAAGAGCGTGCCTCTGCCAGAACCGTCTGAATCTGATCTATAATATCACATCCTTCAATGCAGCGCGGGAAATCATCCCGTCGGATGCAGTGTCTGCAGGGACTCTTAATGAGATTCCCGACCTCGAAATCGAACCTGTATTTGAAAAAAGTCATTTATATCTGTTCTGCTCCGTTTTTTTATGCTAAAAAATAATCCAGCTTTTCTTGCAATGTCGTTTTTGATATTTATCATAGCATTTCACGGGTCACAAGGTAAAATGTGAGCAGCGTATGGCTTCGTAAAAATTTCAGCGGAAATCGGCAATTATTTTCAAGGAGATTCAAAAAAGATGGACATTATCAAACTGTTCGCCCGGCGATCCCTTTTCCGGATCATTCTTTTTACGGGATTTATCTGTATTCCGGTTCAATCGTTTTTCTATTTTGCCATGAACATTGTTTCTGAAAAATTACTGTTTCTGTTCGTGATCCAGAACAAATTCAAGGTAACCGGACTTGAGCCTTTTATCATGCAGATACAGACAGATACCGCCTCACTGAAATCATTTTTTGTCCCGGTTTCCACGGGAATCTTTTTTCTGTCCGGATTCATTCTCTGGCTCATGCTGCATCATTCTTTCGTGAAACTGATGGAAAAATCCTATCTTGTCAGCAAAAAGAAACCGGAAAAATCCGATAAAAAACCGGAGCCTGAAAGAAAAGACCAGAAGCAGAATGACAGCCGCCTGTTTCTGCATTTAATATCTGTGCTTCAGCGCGAAGGCCGGCTGCTGGATTTTTTTTCGGAAAATCTGGATGAATATGAGGATGAGCAGATCGGCGGCGCGGTCCGCAGTATTCATGAAAACTGTAAAAAAACGATAAACAAATATATCGGATACAGAGCCTTGCTTGACGAAGACGAAGGGGATAATTTTACGGTTCAGCCTGATTTTGATCCGGCTGCGATCAAACTGACCGGAAATGTCACAGGCGAACCGCCGTTCCGGGGGATTGTCCGCCATAAAGGGTGGAAAGCCACGCGGCTTGAACTTCCCACGCTTGCCGGGACCCGGGATGCGGATATCATTGCCCCGGCTGAAGTTGAAATCCTTAGAAGTGAGAAGTGA
>DYRK01000034.1:0-12184 GCA_020718785.1 Desulfatirhabdium butyrativorans
GTTCCCCGGCTTCCCGTGACGGGAGACGGACCGAAGCCGGGGCTTCGGGCGCAGATGCGTTCCCAAGCAGGGGCTTGGGAACGAGGAAAAGCCGGAGCTTGGGAATGAGGAAAAACCTGCAACCTGCCTCCTAATTTCCCCACGAACACCCCGGAACCGATGTCCCGCACGGAGCGATGAATCGGATGGCTATGTTTTGGTCTGAACAGTAATATCTTTGCCAATCATCTAATGTTACAACTCTTTTCAGAAAATCACGGGCAAATAATTTATAGTTGTCTCTTGTACCTTCGTAAGACTTACGGTTAGGAGCTATAGTGATTTTATCTGTATTATCCAAACTATCGCAACTCGGCAATTTCCACATAGGTTCTTTATACTTTTGAGCCATATCAGGGAAGGTGTTGTGAGTGTGCATAACAGCATCATTTCCGATAGGTTCGGCTACCATTTCCTCCGAAAGATGTTTTCTCACTTTTTCATCAATATGTTCTCTGATAGCGTCAGGAATCTGTTGAGCATAATTATAATGCGCTTTCGCCACTTTCCGTTTGTTAGGGCTGTCGCTCCTTTTTTTAGCGTTGTAAATGGTATATCCTAAAAAGCTGACATACGTCAGTGTTGTCTTGCCGGCGCCGCCTTTATTGTTAAAAACAGAAATTATTTTCACAGACAACTCTCCTTTAGGAAAGTCTCAGGTTGCAAGTTGCAAGTTACAGGTTACAGGTTACAGGTTGCAAGTCTCAGCGACACTGTAACCTGCCATTATGATTTATAAGATTCGGCAGGTCAGACATTTCTGTCTGACCGCTATCATGAACAGGCAAAAATGCCTGTTCTACCGCAAAAAATTATAAGTCTTTCTCGTTCCCAAGCCGGGGCTTGGGAACGAAGAAAAGTTACAGGTTACAGGTCGCAAGTCTCAGCGACACTGTAACCTGCCATTATGATTTATAAGATTCGGCAGGTCAGACATTTCTGTCTGACCGCTATCATGAACAGGCAAAAATGCCTGTTCTACCGCAAAAAATTATAAGTCTTTCTCGTTCCCAAGCCGGGGCTTGGGAACGAGGAAAACCTGCAACCTGCCGCCTGCTCCTAATTTCCCCACGAACACCCCGGAACCGATGTCGTGCAGGGCGTGGTGAAACTGAAATCTATCCGCAGCGCGCCCGAGAGAGAAAAATACAACGGAAGATCGCTCAGAGAATCCGAGGGATCCCGCCACGTACCTCTGTATGTCAGGGTATCCGGATAAGTACGAATTGACTCGGATGAGCCTTCTTCATAAATATACTTCATCTTAATCTGCGTGCCGGCAATCGGGGGGTTCCCGTTCTTGTCCTGAACATAGACTTTGTAATACAGTATATTGCCGTCATCGTCGGAGACCGTCTGCACATCAGGGTCGCACTGACCTGAGAACAGAACAGTCATACGCGCCATGATCAGATTGGTCAGACCGCTTCTGCTCTCCTGCCATACCGGAGTTCCGGTTCCCAGACCTTGGCCTGCCTTGAAGAAACTTATGCCTTCGCCGCCGATATAAATCGCTGTCGGATTTCCCGGAATATTCGGAGCCAGCACATGCTGGGCAAAGAGCGTCGGATCAGCGGGCGGATCATATTGCGGCAGCCCGGTATTTGCCTCGCGCCAGTCTCCGGGAAGCAGGGTTCCGTCTGAGTCTATATCATGGACATAGACATTTCCCACTGCATGAGGTTCACGATCTCCGAGAAAATAGGTCACAGCATAGAGCAGACTGTTGCGCGGATCAACAAGCAGATCCTTGATCTGTCTGCCCGGATCACGGGTGGTAGTAAAACTGAAACTGTCGTTTGCGGCAAAACCGCCCAGACCGCTCATATTGGTACCGTCCTTGACGGCGAAGCTCAGGATATTGGGCAGCGTATAAACACCCGCGGATATATCACAGTCCTTCTGAGGACCGGATACCGTACCTGTCACGCCGAATATTCCACCGCGGGTACGCGTTTCTTTGCAGGTAAGGGTCCATGTCTCGGACAGACATCCCGGATAAACCGTGATGCTGCTCATCACGCCCATGCCCTGATTGTTCTTCCGGGCAATCGGAACCGAGGCGCTCAGACCCTTGCCCATGCCGCCGGTATGTGCTGTCCATGAAGAACCGCTGTCTGATGATACCCATACTCCGGCGTCCGCTGTTCCGGCATAGACGATATCATCGGGTCCGCCTTTGGAATCCGAATAAATCTCAAGAGTCGTAACAGAGCCGCCGCTGAAAGAACCGGCTTTAAGCCAAGTCCGTCCACCGTTTATACTCCTGAACACGCCTTCACCCGTGGCTGCATAAAGTACAGCGTTCATCCCGTGAGTTCCCGGAACTTTGGCTATATTATAGACTGTCTTGCCGTAGCCCAGACCGCTTTCGGCCGCCTCAAAAGTGAAAGAATCGCCGCCTGCAAAGGGTCTGGTTTTCTGCCTGATTACAAATGAGATTTCTCCGTTGTCGGACGAATAGATATCTCCGGTGGTTGCCCGATTGTTCTGCACTCCGAAAATTTTCAGCCCCTCTACGGTCCACTCGCCCTTGTCGCAAGTGCTGTCTGCACACTGATACGAGACAAACCACTGCTCTGACCGCGATGTCGCTCCCTGTATCGGACGGCTCATAGTTCCGTCACCCGTATTGCCCGGAGCAGCAAGCGGTTCAGTGACAATTCCGCCCCATCGGAAATGCTCGCCGTCAGTGGCAAAATACGCGCCCATGCCTTTGGTTCCGATCCAGACATGCCGAAAACAGGGAATTTCATTTTCCGCTTCATCATAGCAGGGACCGCCGCTTTCGCATGAGGAAGAATTGCAGCCGTCATCATCTGCCAGAACAGTCAGCACAGCGGCATCTGCGGCAAATACGCCGTTGTATTCCTCGGCATTGTTGCTGTTCCAGTTCATGCCCCCGTCCAGACTGCGGAACACATTTCCGCCTCCGAGATAGCCTGTGGCTGCATAGACCACATCCGAATTATCCGGATCAGCCGCCACATCATTGATATATGGGTTGATCCAGTTCTGACCCGCAATTGACGAGGACCGGCTGATATTTTCCCATGTCGCGCCGGAATTGAGCGATTTGTAAACCCCGCCTCCGTTTGTTCCGGCATAAAGAATCTGATTATGCTCGGTCTCTGCAATCACGGCAAGGCTTGTGATATGAGTCGTGCGTCCGCCGTTGACAGCCTCGGCAGTCAGAGAGACAAACCCCTGTGCCGGAATCGGATCCGGTACGGAAAAGAGTGTGCTTCCGGCAACTCCGTTTTGAGCCACCGCACTGCCCGGCTCCAGGAGTCCGCCTGTGCCGTAGGTTTTAAAAGACACTGCTGTGCCGTTCGGCACGGAATTGCCCCAGAAATCTCCCACACTCACCGTTATGGGGTCTTCCAGACCGAATTTCCACAAACCCGATATATTGACATATTTTGCGCTGATACTGAACTGCTCGCCTACCGGAGGACCTGCCCCGATGCTCAGGCTGATGTCAGTATTCACGCTGCTGTCATGGAAGTAGGTGGCACGGATGCTCACCGGACCTGATTTGTTTCCGCTTCTCAGCACAGTTCCCACTCGTCCCGGGAGATCGTTTCCGTCCTGATCTTTGACCGTACTGGTAAGGGCAAACAGCGGGGACAGAATTTCTCCGCCCCCGGGACCGTTGAGAATCTCAAAATCAATCCGGTATCCGTCACTTACAGGATTGCCGTAAGCATCTTTGACTTCGAAGATAATCTGGGACGTGACCTGCCCCCCGGTTCCTTTGATGTTTATCGAAGCCGGGTCCGGATATCCGGAAACCGCGGAAATCTGAGCCGGCGGCGATTCTATGGTCAGAGTTGCCTGACCGCTGACCGAAACCGCGGATTCCCTTGTCCATGTTGCCGTAATAATTACTTTTCCGCCCTGAGCCTCTGCGACAAAGCGCGTATGTGCCTTTGATTCCGCATCGCTGACCGTGGCGACCGAGGTCTGCTTTTTGCCTTCGGCATCTAAGAAATTTCCGAATGAGAGATCATTCACGGTGAATGTCACGGACTGACCCGCAGAAGCCGGATTGCCGGACACATCTTTGAGCAGCGCTGTGACCTCGACTGCCGAGGTTCCTGACCCCGGCACAGATTCGGGCGACAGAGTCACCGTCACGCTGCCCGGAGTGTATTTCACTTCGATTTCGGCAGATTTTCCCCCGGCTTCGGCACGTACCGTGCCGAAAGTATCTGCCGAACTGCTCGTGAGAACTGCGAATGCCAAAGAATTGCGCGTATAAGTGGTCAGGGTCTGAGTGCCGCTTTCGAATGTGCCGCCCCCGCGGATCAGGGTAAAGACCACCGGCGTATCATCGGGAATCGAGGCTCCGGCAAGAGCCGTAAGCGTTGCTGTGAGCGTGGAACCGGTTTTGCCGTCTGCCGGCAAGCTCGGAGGATCTGCCGAAAGTGTGATTGATCCTACACGCACTCCTTCGATTTTCTTGAAATTCACGCTGATCTGAACAGGGTCCAGAGTGCCGTACCGTGCCGTCACTGTGGCATTTCCCGGTTCCATAGGCGCAATCAGGGTCACGATTGCCAGCCCCTCGGTATCGGTGACAGCGGATGAGGCTGTCAGAGTTCCGCCGGTTGTCGAGAACTGTATTGCCTCTCCTGAAATCGCAACACCGGAAGTATCTCTCAGGCGTATCTGAATCTGAGATGTTTCCGCGCCGTCGGCAAAGATCGCCGGGGGAATTGCCGCCATATCTGAAAGCATCATGCCCACGAATTCCACGGTCACGGTCTGGGTACTGCCGGTCACAGACGCGGTCACGGTTGCGGTTCCGCCGGTTTTCGGAGAAATAAGACGGACAGCCGCGACGCCGCCCATAGTATTTACAGATGCCGTATTTGCAGTCGCGGAAGTTCCTCCTCCTTCGAATGTTCCGAGCGTAGTCGAAAAGCTCACCTGTACGGCATTGCTCACCAGATTGTTGTTTTCATCGCGCACTTTGGCAGTGATCAGACTCGAATTATTGCCGTTAGCCATCATGCGGGTCGGATCTGCGCTCAGATATAACCTGAGCGCGCCGGATGCTCCGGTTCCCTGAGTGAGTACGGCCTGTTCTTTCAGTTCACCGGTTTCTGCCTGAAAAATCACCGCGCCCCGGATCAGCGTAGCCGTATAAGTATAACGCGCAGTACCCGATGAATCGGTGTCAACATCTGTTATCTTTTCGCCTTCGCTTGCCGGGACATTGCTTACCGGACCTTCGGCTTTTATTGTCCATGCACCGTCGGCATCTGTTTCAAAAAACCAATTGCCCGCCCCCAGTATCTCGGTGACATAGCGGTCTTTAACAGCTCCGCTTGCTGAAATCAGAGTCTTGGCTTCACCGCTTGCCTGATTTCTCAGCCATACGATAAAACCGGCTGTCCCGCTGTGATTCAGCGTGAAACTTACGTTTCCCCCTGAAGTATGAAAGGCTGTGGTTACTTTGGGACCGGAGCCTGTCCATGTATTATCCGCGGGCAGGGCAGTTCCCTCGGTTGTTGCGAATGTGAGATTTTTGAATGTGACCGGAACCCCGCTCATGGGCGTTCCCTCGCTGTCTTTGAGAGTTGCGGTAAGCACGGCTTTGGACTGACCGTCAGCCGGAATTACCGCAGGACTTATCGAAAACGTCAGAGTTCCGATTCCTGTAGGAACCAATGCCAGCACAATTTCTCCCTGAGTTCCGTTTGCGGATTTTGCCCGGATCGTCACACGTCCCGATGTATTTCCCGCAATATAAGTCACTGCCGCGGAACCGCCGTTTGCCGTAGTCACACTCTGGCTGCTCAGAGTTCCGGGACCGCTCACAAGAGTAAAACTCAGAGTTTCGCCGTCCACGGGATTTCCACGGGCATCGCGTGCCGTGGCGCGGATCGCGGAACTGTCGGTTCCGTCAGCCGAGAGACTGTCTTTTGAGGCAGTCAGCGAAATCGTACTCACCGCGCCGGCTGTGAAGCGAACCGACACATTTCCGGATACTCCGCCGGCTGTGGCTGTTACCGTCGCGATTCCCACACTCTGGGAACTTACGAGCATGGCAGTTGCAACGCCGCTGGTAGTTGATTTCACGTCCGTGATACTGCCCGCGGTCGTGGAAAAACTTACGAATGTACCGTCTTTTACAGCTTTGTTGCCGGTATCTGTGACTGTGGCTTTGATCAGAGTACGCGATTGGCCGTCTGCCGCAATACTGCCGGAACCGGCTTCCGCGGTCACTTTGCCCACAATCACATCAATGAGCAGAAGATTTGCTTTCCCCAATTCTTTTCCGTCCGCGGTCTTTGCGGTCACAGTGACACTGCCCGGGGTATCTGCCGCGATATAATTCACATACGCGCTTCCTCCGGATACCGTGGCAGTCCGTGCGGACAAGGCACCTTTTCCCTGAGTGATTTCAAACACAATCACGGTATCGTCTGCAACGCTGTTTCCGTTTTTATCATAGACAAAAGCCGTGATTTTGCTTGTCCCGGATCCGTCCGCGGTAAGATTGACCGGTTCTGCTGTCACTCTTGCAGATGCAGCTTTGCCGGGTGTAAAATAGATATAAACCGTTCCCGAACTGTCTTCCGCGGTCGCGGTAACGGTCGCCGAATACACATAATAATTCGGACCCGTCAGTTTCACCTGAGCCGAGCCGTTTACCGTAGTCGCACTTGACGATGACAGCGTTCCGGCAGTAGTGGAAAATTTCACCGCGGTGCCGTCAGCGACCTTGCGCCCGTCCGCATCGGTGAGCATTGCCTGAACGGTGCTGGTCTCGGTTCCGTCCGCGGCTATGGTTTCGGGATCCGCAGTCAGAGACAGGGCGATCTGAGGTTTGGAAGTAAAAGGTGATGCTGGGAGCGCGCATGCGTCTGATTTCAGGGAAGGCAGCCAGAGAGAGTAAGTGGTACGGGTCTCGGTTCCTGACACCAGCGTGTTGGCGGAAATCTCTGTTTCAACCCAGTTCGAATAGGATTTCAGATACACGAGACTGAACTCCGCTGTACCGTTTTCATTCGTGGTCACGGTTTCCTCTGACAATGCGCCGGCAGCAGTATTGGGCGGAGTGAGTTCTCCGTTTTTGTTGGCGTCTTCTCCGGAATCCAGAATCAGGTTCCGGTTTTCATCCTCGTTCAGCCAGATTCCTTCGAAAACAACAGGGCAGGGACTGTCCGACAGCCGATATCCGGTGGCATAGCGGCTGGGCCACGCGCCCAGAGAAACCTTTGCCCCGGCAACCGCGTTGCCGTTGGAATCAGACACCAGCACCGACATGGGCAGGATATAATGGGTATTGTCTTTGGAACTGTCCACCGTAGTTCCCTGCCCTACCAGCACAGACCCGGCTTTGCCGCCGATTACCACCCATACATCATCTGTGACGCCTGTTTTGCCCACCACTGAGGCGATAATATGCACGCCTTTGGAATCCGAGGACAGAGAACCCGAAGTGAATATAGTCCGGGCAGTTCCGGTCGCGTCGGTATAGGACACCACAGGGGAGATAAACTCCCCGCCTCCCGTGGTTTTCTCCAAAGAAAAGGCTACTGCCGCGCCTCCCACCACCTGAGATTTGGCATTTTTGACCGTGGCGGTAAGGGTCACGGTATTTTTCAGGTCCCCGGTGCTGATGGAAATCACCGATGAACTGGTCTGCAAAGAAACCTGACTTGCCTCTGAAGAAGGCGCAGCGATTGCAACTTTGAGCATATCCGATGTCGCGGGATCATTCGGATCCGAAACCTGAATGGTTGCCAATCCGGCTTCGGATGAAATCAGCCGGGCAGTTGCCTGATTGGCTGTTACCGGCGCACGGTAAACTTTTTCCCCGTTATCAGCCCAATGACCGAAGGTTGTTGAAAAATCAACAGATGTCTGAGTCGGAGCGCGTACTTTTATGGTCAATTCCTTGCCGGTTTCCAGACCGGCTGTTTCTTCTTCAGGCGAAATAATCCCCAGTATGGCGTTCACAGACCCCACCGAATAGGTCACGGTTCCGGACGCGCCCAATGCCTCGGCTTTAAGTATTACTTCTTTGGCTGCATTCTTTGCCGAAACCTCGACCCGTACTTTTCCGGAAACATCGGTAGTCAGATTTCCGTCCTGATCCGCAGGCTGCCCTGTAACGGGTTTCCATGTCAGAATCCCGGAAGGCTCCGCGCTCAGACTCACCGGCACATCGTAAACCGGCGTGGTTCCTGCATCCGTAACTGTTACAGTTGCAACGGTTTTGTCCTTTCCGCCGATTTCCAGAATCATACTTTCGCTGGAAAGACTGATGACCGTTCCGATCACCTGTACTGGAATGAATTTTTCTCCCAGTCCTGAGACAGCGGCGACCACATTCACCACGCGGTTGGCTTTCTCAAGTGTTCCCGAAGAAAATGTCACGGAAGCCTTGCCCAGGGCATCTGTTACTACCGAGGATGCGCTGATCTGTCCCGCTGATTTGCCGGATTCGTCCACAGCCTTGAAAGTCACGGTCACATCTTTGACCGCAGCAGCGCTGGCATCTAAAACCGTTGCGGTTACGGTCGAGGTATCCGAATTGTCGCTTTTTACCGATATCTGAGACAGCGAGAGCGAAAACGAAGCAGCATTCTCGCCGGTTTTCCGAGTGATTTCAGCAGTTATTTTCTGAGAAACACTTCCTGCCCGGCAGGTAATTTCTGCTGTTCCGGGTACTGTGCCGGCAATCAGTGAAACGCTTATTGCTCCGGTATCTCCCGGAAGTTCCGTTGCCATGGTTTTCTGTCCGTTGGCAAATTTTCCGAGCGTAGTCTCAAAGCTTACGGCAGTGCCTTTGGGAACGGCATTTCCGGCCTGATCTTTGACAGTCGCGGTGATTACCGCAGAACTGCTTCCGTCAGCCGGAATTTTGTCAGGCGAAGGTGCGTCCAGCAGAATCGTTGCCGGTGCGACATTCGGCAGAACTTTCACAAATTCCACGGAAACCGTCTCTGACACATCGCCGACAAGCCCTGTAATCCATGCTGTAACGTAGCTCTCTGTCGAAGTCAGCTTTGCACTTACAGTGCCGGTATCGTCCAATTTTGCCGAATAATTCACCTTGCCGTTGTCGAATCTCCCGGCTGTGGTTGTAAACACAACGGAAACAGTCGGATCTGTGACTAACCTGCCTTTGTCATCTCTCACTACAGCGTCAATCAGAACCGTGCTTTTGCCGTCTGCTGCGATTTTATCCGCAGAAGGACGCAGAGTGATCGTAAGGCGGCCGGGCTGCACGGATCCGGCAAAAGTAACCGTCACTTTCTGCGAGATCGTACCTGCGCGGCACGTTACCTGAGATGTGCCGGCAGTATCCCCGGCAATCAATGAGACCGTGACCTTGCCGTTTTCATCGGGCGTATAGACAATCGAGGGAGAAATATTTCCCATAGTTGCGGAAAATTCCACGCGTGTGCCTTTGGGAACAGGATTTCCACCCGCATCTTTCACAAGAGCCGTGATCGCGGAAGAACTGCTGCTGTCCGCGGGAATGCTTGCGGGATCAGGCGCGGACAGGGAAATAGAAGCCGGCGCAACAGTCACAGTTTCACCCTGCGAGGAAAATTTGACGGAAATGACTTTCGATATATTCCCGGATGTGCAGACAATTTCCGCAATCGCCTCGGTCTTTGCCGAAATAAGCTTTGCCGTGACGCCTCCGCTCTCATCATCGGTAATGGCTTCGTAACTGACTTTGCCGTTGTCGAATCTTCCGGCAGTGGTTGAAAAAACAACCGAGGTATCCGCGGGAACAGGTCTTCCCTGTCCGTCTTTCACTATGGCGTCAATGGAAGCGGTACTTTCGCCGTCAGCGATAATCACAGAGGGATCCGCACGCAGAATAATACTTGCCGGAGTACGGTCGCCCACAGTTTCCGAGGTGAAATACAGATAGACACTTGCCGATGCGCTGCCTGATGTGCAGGTAATCACAGCGGTTCCCTGCACAGCCGAAGTCAGCGACACGCTCACCGCACCGGAAGCATCAGCCGTCAGTGTTTCTTCGCTGATTTTTCCGCCCCCGAATCTTCCGAGCGTAGTATTGAATACCACCGATGTGTCTTTGGGAACCGGACGTCCGAGTCTGTCTTTTACCACAGCGTCAATATTTGCAAGACTTTGCCCGTCAGCTTTGACTGTCGAGGGCTGTGCCTGAAGCGAAATATCTGCCGGAGCAGTATCGCCGGTATCCTGTTCGGAGAATACTACCTGAATTTTTTCAACGGCTTTTCCGGCGAAACAGAAAATTTCGGCAGTTCCGGCAACAGTTCCCGCAGTCAGAATAATGCTCACTGCCCCGGAGTTGTCTGCTGTGAGAATTTCGGTGCTGATTTTGCCGTCGCTGAAGCGTCCGAGCGAAGTTTCAAAGCGCACCGGCGTGTCCGCAGGAACCGGATTGCCCAGCCCGTCTTTCACGACTGCATCTATATTGACGGTACTTTGTCCGTCAGCCTTGACGGATTTCGGCTCTGCCTTGAGCAGAATCTTTGTCGGAGAAGTGTCGCCGCCCTGACCTGAAAAGCTTACGGTAATTGCCTGAGACACACCGCCCGCGCTGCATGAGACAATGGCAGTTCCCTGCACAGGTTCGGAAATCAGGGAAGTCTTTACGGTTCCCGTATCATCAGGAATATTTACGGAATACTGCTTCTCTCCGTTGGGAAATCTGCCCATATTCGTGGAAAACTGCACCGGTATTCCTACGGACATGGGATTTCCCGAACTGTCGTTTATCTCAGCGGTCAGAGACACGGAACTCAGACCGTCCGCGGGAATTTCCGAAGGATCGGCTTTCAAAGTGATAGTGGCTGCGGGCTTTTCCGTGCCTGTGCCGAGAGCCATGATCTGAACCGTCACTTTCTGTGTCACGCCTTTGGCATAGCAGGTTATTTCCGCGGTGCCGGGGATATTTCCGGCAATAAGCGATGTAGTGACAATACCCGAGTCATCGGCTGTCTGAAGCGAATACAGGGCGTCGCCGTTGGGAAATTTGCCCAGCGTTGTGGAAAATACCGCGGAAGTTCCCTGGTAAACGGGATTGCCCGCGGTATTAAGAATTTCGGCTTTGAGCGATATGGAATTGGAGCCGCCAGCGGAAACAGCCGCAGGCTCTGTTGTCAGGATCACGCTGCCCACGGCTTCGCCCTGAGAAGCATAGCCCACGCCGATGACTTCCACGGTTCCCGGCGTATAAGCCACTTCGCTTACCGAGATCGCTCCCCCTTCCCGGACTGGCAGCCCATCATCCACCCATGCTTTGATTGCGGCAGGTCCGGGAGTTCCGGATGCAACGTAGGTGACAGTCGCTTTGCCGTCGGAATCGCTCGTGGCACGCGCAAGCCGTTCATCGGAGTAGTAATACTTGAAACGTCCCGAGCCGCTTGTCACGGCAAAGGTGACATGCTCGCCGGATACCGGATTGCCGTTCATATCCGACACTATGGCTGTCACCGTGCTTTCGCTCATTGTCGTGCTTGTGGCAGATACTACTATGTTCGGATCAGCCATCAGTCCCACGCCGCCGGGATACAGATGAATATCGAGAGTTCCGGTCTTGCCGTTGGCAGATTTTGCCTGAACGGTGAAAATATGAGGCAGACTGCTCACCGGAAGCCGGGGAATAGTCATGGATGTCTGTGCCGTTCCTCCGGAAGTATAGCCCCAGCCGCTCAGATATTCGTATAATTCTTTATTCGGGTCTGAAATCACGGTGAAGTCAATACGCTCGCCGTCTTTTACCGCGACTTTCGACTGATCTTCGATATATGCGGTTACGGTGATTTCTTCGGAGCCGTTGCCTGTCAGTTCGTAATCCGTGGAACGGAGTGTTACGGTATGCACAGGTCCCGGTCCCTGGTCCTCTCCGGGAGCAGTCGTGCCTTCATCATTCATGCCGCCTTTGGATCCGCATCCCAAGACGAGCAGGAGAAGAAGTGAAAAAAGTGAGAAGTGAAAAGTGAGAAGTGAGAAATACTGTTTAAGTTTCATAAAATTCGGTTTCATAAGATAATACACTCCGTTCATATATTTATTTGTTTCATAACAGTAAAACGATTTTGCAAATCGTTTTTTATCAAATCATTTCATACACAAAACGACTTGCAAAGTCGTTTTACCGTAAAACGATTTT
>DYRK01000034.1:12284-16917 GCA_020718785.1 Desulfatirhabdium butyrativorans
AAATCATTTCATACACAAAACGACTTGCAAAGTCGTTTTACCGTAAAACGATTTTTCAAATCGTTTTTTATCAAATCATTTCATACACAAAACGACTTGCAAAGTCGTTTTACCGTAAAACGATTTTGCAAATCGTTTTTTATCAATAGTAGTAGTGTTGGGTTTCGTGCCTCAACCCAACCTGCTTGAAATCAATATCTGATCTGCCGCTGCTCCAACTGGATAATCCGGGGAGTGATGAATATCAGCAGTTCATCATTGTTGTCTATGTTGCTTTTTGCCTTGAAGAACCAGCCCAGCAGCGGAATCTGAGACAATCCCGGAATGCCGTCGCTGTTCCGGCGTTCCGATGACTTGATGATGCCGCCTATGACCACGGTTTCTCCGTCATTTACAAGCAATTCCGTATTTGCCTCTTTGGTAATAAAGGACTGCTCTCCGCTGATGACATCTCCGATGTCGTTTTTCATGATCTTTACCGTCAGAGAAATCCGGTTGTCCGGAGTCACATGCGGCGTCACTTCCAGATTCAGCGTGACATCATAAAACGATTTGCTGATTTTTCCGTCGTCAACGATCTGATAAGGATATTTCAATCCCTGCTTGATCATAGCCTTTTTATTATCCAATGTGGCGATTTTGGGCGCGGAAATGATCTTTCCTTTTCCCTGCGATTCCATAGCCGCAAGCTTTGCATTCAATACTAACGGACTTCCGGCAATTCTCAGGAAATTGAATCCTAAGCTTGCGGCAGAGCCGTCCGCACTTTTGGCAAGCACCGCGGAACCCAGCGGCGAATTCATGGCAAGATCATAGCCGTAGGTTCCCCCGAGAAGATCATAACTTCTCTGGGGACCCCTTCCGGGCTGTGCCAGCGCGCCGGCATCAACCGTTGTGTCGGTGATACCGCTGCTCATGCCCCAGCTTGTGCCGATTTCCTTTGAAAAGCTGGCGGTTGCCTCCACAATCCTTGCCTCGATAATGACCTGAGGCGTGACACGGTCCAATTTGTCAACTATCTCTTTTGCCTTGCCGATTTTGACTGCGGTATCGGTCATAATCACCATATTGGTCCGCTCGTCCACGCTCACGGTTCCCCGATCTTTGGTGAGAATCTTCTCCAGATGAGGCATAATCTCTTTCTGGGCATTGGAATAACTGATGGCAATATATTCGGTAAACAGCGGCTCAAGGGCTTTCTGCTGCTCCTTGAGAGTCTGTTCTGCAAGCTTTCTTTCTTCCCGGAGCTTCTCTTCCTGCTGAAGAGTTTTATTCGTGGCAATCCGGATAATATCTCCCTCATACGTTCTGCCGAGCTGATTCATCTTGAGAACCAGATCAAGCACCTGATCCCAGGGTACGGGCTTGTCGAGAGTCAGAGTCACTTTGCCTTTCACATCGCCGTCTATCGCAAAATTTTTGCCGCTTACTTCTCTGAGAATCCGGAATACGTTCTTGACATCGGTTTCATAAAAATCGAGCGCGATCTTTTCCCCGGTGTATTTCGGCGTAAGATCAGGCATCGGAACATCTGCGGCGGATGCGCCCGGCGGTGTAGCAGCCGGTCCGGGCAATCCGCCTGTAGTCATTCCCGGAATTGTCATACCCGGCTGAATCGCCGGAGTCTGGGGAAGCCCCGGACTTGCTCCCGAACTCGTCGGAAAATAAGGAAATCCCCCCGGACCCGTTCCCGGAACTGTAGCCGGCGGAACAGCCGGAGTCTGCGGAATCCTCTGACTCCTGACTTCCGACTTCCGAACCTTGTCCTCTGACCCGGTTTCTTCTTTTTTTTCTTTTGATTTGCGCTCTCCCTCCACCGCAATCCCCGTACCCCGAACCTCTGACCCGGACCCCGCGATCTCGACGGCTGCCGCGCCGGGAGGAACCGATGATGCTTCAAAATGCACCATAAGACGATTTTTCCCTGTCTCATCGCTTTGATCCGCGAAATAGGGGACATCTTCCCTGAGATCAATTTCAAACACGGCCGTATGTTTCGGAGTGTCTTTCAGCAGAGTGATTCGGTTTACCGCACTTTCGAGATTCGTAGTCACAACAGGAGCGGAACTGCGGTAACGCTCGGAAATATCGGCATTTAGAAGCGTAAGCCTCAGCTTTCTGTCTCCGGCACGGGTAAGCTCATACTGTACGGGTCTCGATGTCTCGATCACCAGCGAGGATTTGCCGGCGGTTTCCGGAGCAAGAGCAAAAATCTCCGCTGCCGCTGGCAGGGTATAATCCACCCCCGGAACACGCGGAGAAGTCGGCACATCCTGTGTCTTGGCAGAGAGAGGCGGCGAGGTTTTTCCCACGCTTTCTGCAATCCCCGAACCGTAGGGGCTTGCCGCCGGCAAGCCCCTACCCGGCGGCAAGCCCTTACCCGGCATATCTCCGCCCACCCTTATGATCAGACCGTCTTTATCCGGCGAAGCTGAAAATGAGGAGAGATATTCTTTGTCAGTATCAATAATCAGGCTGAGTCTGTCCGGTCCCCCGGTGTATCTGACCTGTTTCACCCATCGGGTATCCACCGGAAAAGACTGTTCTGCTTTATACGGCGCGGCGATATTGAAAATTTCGACAGCAATGCCCGGAGGATTTTCAATGACAGAAGTTTTATAATCGGTGATCGTGCCGTTGCCTTTCACTGTGATCAGAGTGCTGTTTTCAGACTGATCCGCATAAATGGATTGCAGCCGTGTGGCTGCGGGAAATACTGCAACAGGAAGAGTCTGTGTCTCTTTTGCAGACGGTCCTACCTGAATAACCAGCCCGTCTTCGGCAGGATATGCCGCGAAACCGGAAAGCCACTGTTTTTCTGTGTCCAAAACTACGCGGAGCCGATCCGGATATGCAAAATAGCGCACCTGACTCACCCACTCGGAATTGACCGGAACCCGTTTTTCATCTTTATACGGACTCTTCAGATTGAAGAGATCGAATACAATGCGTGCAGGGCTGGCGATGGTAAATGCCTTATAATTCCTGATTGCCCCGTCCGCGCCCACTGAAACTTTCATGCCTTTGTCAGACCGGGTGGCATAGACTGTTTCTACTCTCGTGGCATCAGGAGATTCGGGCTTTGCTGCCGATATCTGAGATTCGGGAACTCGCTGAGATATTTCCGGAACCTCTTCTGTCAGAGTCTGCTCGGGAACCCATGCTTTGAGTTTCGGATCCCAGACTTCAAGCACTGCAGTACGGGTTTTGGGGATATAGTTTTTCGTCGGAACAGGCGGCGTCAGATCCGGTTTCGATGTTCCGGAATCTTTTGTCCATACAGGCTGTTCGGAGATTTTGCTACCGATGGAAACTCTGATGCCGGTGTCCTGCTCACGAGCAATATCTGAAGGAATATCTTTTTTCAGGGATATTTCGATCCGCGAGGTATGAGTGCCGCCCTCCGCCGAATCGGATGCCTTCACCGACGTTATCAGATCGCTTTCAGACAGATTCATCTCTTTTTTCGCCGGATCGGACAAAGCAAGCCCGGTATCCGAGAAATTGAGAATAACCGCCGGCGGCGAAGTCTGACGGGTCGAAGTATAGGTAAGAGTCCGGTTTCCTTTGATGAAAATATCGGCGGAACCGGGAGTGACCGTGGCAGTTATGTCTGTAATCTGTTTTCCGGGGTCCGAGGCACGGGGTTCGGGGTTCGGGACACCTTCATCCCTAATCTTTCCGTCAGACGCGCATCCGATGAATGCAGCCGTAAAAAACAGAATGAGTAAAATATGAAAACTGAAAGTCCTTGCCTTATATCTGAAATGTTTTTCCTGACAGCTTATTACTTTTTTCTTCATGACTTATATTCCTTTTTCGAAGGTTCGGGGTGCGGGATGAATGGTCATGGTACCTCTGACCCCTGACCTCTCACCTCGAACCCCTCCTACATTTCCTGATAACTTTCCCCGAAAGGTCTCTGAAGTTTCATCTCTGTGCGACGGGTCTTTGTCTCGCCTGAAAAATCATCCTCTTCTTCCTCGATAATCACTTTGTCTTTCAGAATATCTGTCACCCGTCCCGATTTGATACCGATATAAGTTCCTTTGGTAATAATATATCCCTTGCCGGAAGCCTCCTCGACAAGTGCGCGGTTTCCGGTCTCGCTGCGGATAATGCCCACTAATTTCAACTGGCTCAGGTCAACCTTTTCAAGAGGAGTACGGGGAATCCGTTTTTCTTTGACCTTTTTGGGCGGAATTTTTCCTTTTAATTTGGCTTCTTCGGCAGCTTTGACTTTTGCCTCCAGTTCGGCTTTTGAAATGCCTTTTTCTTCTTTGAACAGCGGAACAAACGGATCAAGCCTCCCTTTGGGATCATAAACTTCTTTCACAGGAGACTTCTTTTTTACATCTTTCCCCATGATCGCTGCGATTGCAGAGTCACTGATTCCGCCGGTTCCGGGAAGCGCGGACGTTCCTGTTGAGGGTGACTGTGCCGCAGTGGGCTGCGGCACTCCCGGAGAAGCCGCGGCAGTTTCAGCTTTTGCAGGCAGAGCATCAGCTTTAGGAGCTTCGGCTTTGACAGCCGGAGAAGGAGTTTCAGCTTTCACAGCCGGAGCAGGAATTTCCGGTTTCGCAGGTTTAGGAGCTTCGGCTTTCACAGCCGGAGAAGGCGTTTCCGATTTCAC
>DYRK01000034.1:17017-21009 GCA_020718785.1 Desulfatirhabdium butyrativorans
GATTTCACAGCCTGAGCAGGAATTTCCGGCTTCACAGGTTTCGGAGCTTCGGCTTTCACAGCCGGAGCAGGAATTTCCGGTTTCGCAGGTTTAGGAACTTCGGCTTTCACAGCCGGAACAGGTGTTTCCGATTTCACAGCCTGAGCAGGAATTTCCGGCTTTGCAGGTTTCGGAGCTTCGGCTTTGACTGCCGGAGTAATGTCTTCTTCTTTTATTCCGCCGGGTTCAGGAGATGAAACAGCACCTAGCCTATCTTGGATTTTTGAGGCTTTCAGGTTCCCTTCGGACGGGGTTTCAAGCTTAGGAACCGAGGAAATCCCCGGCTGATCCGGTTTGGAATCTGTTGTTGCGGCCGGCTGTAATGCTTCACCCGGAGGAGAGCCTATCTTTCGCCGGATCACTTTGGCATCCACGGCTGAATATCCCGCTGATATATCAGCTATTGTTTTATTTCCCTGAGATTTTGCAACTGTCAGGCTTCCTGCACCGGCAGTTTTTTCTTCCGGCTTTGTTTCAGGTATCGGGGATGCTGCCGGTTTTTCCTGAACAGATTTTTCTTCCGGCTTTGTTTCAGACACCGGAGACACCGGCGATTTGGTTTTTTCTTCCGATATCGGAGATACTGCCGGTTTTTCCTGAACAGATTTTTCCTCCGGCTTTGTTTCAGATGCCGGAGATACTGCCGGTTTCTGCTGTCCATTCGGTTCGGAAGAAGGAGGATGACTGCTTTTTTCGGCAAGCAGCACGGCATCTCCCGGCTGAACCGTTATTTTTTTTCGGACTACTTTTTCCGCATTCTTAGGGGCTTCGGGTGGATTGTCACATCCGCAGCAAAGGAAAAAAATACATAAAAAACAGATCATACCCGATCTTTTCATGTCTCTTCTCCGTTTTTTATGAAATACGGTTCTTTGAACAAACTGAGAAAACTCAGTTTCTGAATCCATGTTTCTGCATCGCTGCCGATTTTTTTTATATTCTGCTCCATGCACCTTGACTCATAAATAGGTTATTTTTTCTTCTCATCTGCCGGAGGAGGCGGCGGTGTTTTTTTCTTGTCATCCGGCGGAGGTGCCGGCGGCGTCTCCACAAATTTATAGGTAAGCGCGGTGCATGATGTTATCAGCTCATTTTCTTTCAGCGTATCTGCCTTTATTTTCCCGCCCTTTTTCGCAGCCGGCGAAGACAGAGCAATGTCCTTTACATTCACGATTCTGTGCAATTTCGACACTTTATGAAAAAAATTCACAACCTCGTGATAAGTTCCCGTGACGATAACGGATACGGGAATATCTGCATAATACTTGTTTATTTTTTCAGGACCCGGTTTGAACAGCATGAACTCCAGCCCCGCGTCATGACCGGCGCGGGAAATATTTGTCAGCAGCGCAGGGATTTCTTCACTTTCAGGAAGTTCTTTTTTGGCACTTTCAAATGCCTGTTCAGCCTCTTTGATCTTCTTCCTGACAGAATCAATCCGGTTTGCTTCCCGTTTGGTCTTTTCAAGCTCGTCTTTGAGATCGCCGAGGTCTTTTTCCAGCTTGACGATTTCCTCATAGCTCGGATAGTAGGAAAGCCATGAGAACAATCCTGTCGGAATCAGGAAAAGCACAACACAGACAGCAATCTTGACAGGTTTTTTGAGCTTTTCTATTTTGTCAAAAAAAGCATCAACCGATTTTGCGATATCAGCCATTCTTCACCGCAGGTGCGGGGTACTGGGTACTGGGTACTGGGTACTGGGTACTGGGTTTCGGGTCAGCACCCTGCACCCCGAACCCAAGTACCCGGAACCCAGTACCCGGAACCCAGCACCTCGGACCCCTCATTGTTTTTTGGGTTCTTCTTTCTTTTTGGCTTCTTCCTTCTTTTCAGGCACAGGAAGAGCTTTCTGGCATTCGACCTGAAATTTTTTCAGGTAAATAGGATCGCGGTCTTTGCCCTGATCAATCTTATCCTGTTCAAGCGTCACTAATTTTATATTGGCAAAAAGCTTTTTTTTCTCAGCATCTTCCGCATTTTCAATACGTGTCATGAAATCTGCCACGGTTTTGTTGTCCAGAGCAATTCCGTCAATTCTGATATCAACGGTGATTTTCGGCGGCTCTTTGCTCTCCTCCTTTTTCGGATCCCCTTTTTTCTGAACCGGAATATTTTCCTTTGCTTCGAAAGAAACAAGCCACATCCGGTTTTCAATCACCATGTCCGTCATGACATCCGTGAGACGGAACGCGCTGTCGCGGTCTGATTTGAGGGTGCTGATAACCTTGAGTTTTTCTTCCAGAACTTTCAGTTTTTCTTCGAGTTCGTTCACTTCCCTGACAATCTTTTTATATCGGTCAACCTCTTTCTGGGTAGCCGCGATTTCTGTGTTCAGCGACTTGATTTTGCCGTTCAGATAAACATGTACCCAGAACAGACATCCGATAAATCCCAGCAGCGCGAGTCCCGCAAAATAAATCTTATTGCGGCTGCTTTCTTTTTTCCGGTCAGCACGGAAGGGCAGCAGATTGATTCGTATCATTTGTCGTCCGATCTTCTCATTGCAAGTCCCAGACATATCGCAGCCTGCGGCGCGACCCGTTCAAGATAGGATCGGTCCAGTCCGCTGTCTATGGCAAAGTTTTCAAAAGGACTGATAATTTCAACTTCGGTCGAGGTTTCTTCGGCCAAAAGTTCGCGGAAACTTTTGATATTTGCCCCGCCGCCGCTCAGAATGATCTTCTGAATATGATCGCCCGGGAAGGTGGAATAAAAAAAATCCAATGCCCGCCGGATTTCCGTACACCAGTCCGTGACAACCGCGGTTATGATTTCGACAAGTTCTTTCGGAGGAATTTCATCGCTTTTTTCGCTGTGATACATCTGTTCGGCATCTTCCGGCCTGCAGTTCATCTTTGAAACAAGCTGCTGATTGATCTGTCCGCATCCCAAAGTGACATCGCGTATCAGTACGGAACGCGTTCCTTTCAGAATGTTCAGCGTCGTTTTATTCGCGCCGATATCAATTAGCGCGACGTTCTCGTTTTCCGTTTCGTAATTTGCTTCGTAAATATTCTGAAGCGCGAAGGCATCCACATCCATAATATAGGGATTCAGACCGGCCATGCGGATCAGGTTGGCATAATCATTGACAATCTCTTTTTTGGCAGCCACTAAAAGGACACCCATCTGACCCGGATTGTCCTCGTCTGAGCCGAGTATCTGGAAATCAAGGTTCACGTCGCTGATATCAAAGGGAATATAGGTCTCCGCTTCCACATGGATCTGTTCGTGGAGTTTTGCTTCCGGCATCTCCGGCAAAGTTATCGTTTTGACGATGATCGAATACCCGCCGATGGACAGGGCGACATTGATATCCTTTATTTTAAACATTTTCAGAAGGTTGCGTATGGCGTCGGACACACCCTCGGGATTTTTTATAACACCGTCTTCGATGAATCCGGGTTCTATATCGCTCATACCGAATTTTTTCAGCGTATAACCGTCTTTTGAGTCCGCGAGTTCGGCAACTTTCAATGTTCTGGAACCTACATCAAGACCGACAATGCGGACTTTCTTTTTTCCAAGTATCATAATCTGCTACGAAAGTGTCCCTTCACCGTTTTTTTTGCCGGAGGAGTGCAGACCGTAAAACGCCAATGCTTAAAACAGACGCAAATCGTCTCCAAGCCTCGGCTTGGGAATGCACCCCGCGGTCGGAAAAATTTCGGGAAATGATCTGACTGCCATAAATACACTCAGTTTATCAGGATACATCTCCGAGTGTCAATCAAAATGAAATGTTTTTTCCCGTTCCCAAGCCCCTGCTTGGGAACGCACCTGCGCCCGAAGCCCCGGCTTCGGTCCGTCTCCCGTCACGGGAAGCCGGAGCTTCCCCGGCAAGTGCGTTCCCAAGCAGGGGCTTGGGAACGAGGGAACACACTTTTTTCTCGTTTTCTCGTTCCCAAGCCCCTGCTTGGGAACGCATCTGCGCCCGAAGCCCCGGCTTC
>DYRK01001138.1 GCA_020718785.1 Desulfatirhabdium butyrativorans
CACCGAAGTAAAGAATGGCAGCAGCCGGTTGATCAGTATCTGTTTTCTGTGATCCGAAAACGGCTTCTTATCAAGCGCTACAAGCAGTCTGCCCACAGGCTGCCCTGCATAATTGAGAATGTCTTTTCCCTGGGTAAAAAATGAATTTTCCTGATATGTCATTGTTATCTCAGGCGGATACGGCACATTCGGGTCAGGAAAATCAGTCAGGACCGGCTGATTTGCAATGTCATAATAGACCACATCGGCACCCGTTATTTCTGCCATTTTCCGAATCAGTTTCTTATTGCCGCTGATAAGTTTTATGACCGCCACATAACAGTAAATGTCGCCCGTATCGTGCAATATATGCAGAACCGATTTGAAACACAGAACGCGCTTCTGACCTGACTCGGGCTTGAATTGGGCTAAAGGACCTTGAAAAATATCCGAAGACAGTTCTTCTATGCCCGCTCTTTCCCGCGTATCTGCAATCAGCGTTTTATATCGCTCCGGCTCTTCTTTCTCGGTTCCTGCCATGTTTGACGTAAGGAGTTCGCGTTCTTCGTCAAAAAGAAAAATAAAATCAATATCATCAGGATAGAGATATGTGATGTTCTTGAGCATCATCGTTATGGGAAGCACATTGTCATAATCAAGAAAATCAGAGAATTTTCCGCTCTGTTCTTTGACTGAAACCGAAATAATTCTGAGCTTTTCCACTTCATGGTTCTGAACAGATGCCGCTATCTCAAGTTTGTTGCTCAGGCTTACGGAAACATTCCGGCTTTCATTCCGGCTTTCATGAAACGCGGAACTTACGGCATTGACAATAATCACAAGAATAAGTACTCCGAACAACAGAATAATCTTACGGATAATTGTCTGCCCGGGTGATCCCATAAATCCCTTCTCAAGTTGCTTCGTCAATGAAAGTGAGAAATGAGAATTGAAAAATATTTCTCATTTCTCACTTCTCACTTCAGAGAATCTGCTTTATCCGACGGCACGCGATGCTCGACCGGATAGCCCGATTCTGTCCAGCGTTCCATTCCCCCTTTGAGTACCCCTGTTACAGGATAGCCTTTGAGAATAAGAAATTTCGCCGCGCTGACAGACTGTTTCATTAGACATTTTCGGAAATAAGAATTATCTTTAGAGGGTCGGAGGTTTCCGGC
>DYRK01000417.1 GCA_020718785.1 Desulfatirhabdium butyrativorans
CAACAGATGATCCGAAGAATCCGAAGCATGAGGAAACGCTGCTGGGGCATACGGAGGCGGTAATTCAGGCTGTATCAGCGTTTAACGATGTTATGGGCAATTCTATCGTTCCAGTTATCGGAGACGGATTTAATCAGGAGTTGTGGCAAGACGCTTTGTTTTGTTCAGCATGGCTTCATGATTTGGGAAAGTCAAATGACCATTTCCAAAAAACAATACGGAGAATTCAACCTCAGCAGGGTATCAGACATGAAACGCTCGGATTTGTTGTGGCTGCTGAATTTCTTTCCCCATACCTTGAGCATATCCGGCAGCAGCGAAACTATCCCGAATGGTTCCGACATGCGATTCTTTTTGCAATTAGCGGACATCATCGGAAATTTCCCGATAAACAAGATCGCAAAGGTACAGAAGTTCAATTTTTCGGAGAACACCGTGATATTGACAAATTGATGAATATCGGAAAATCATATTTCGGATTGAATCAGATACCCAAGCTTCGGAATCAGGTTTATTCTCTGCTTACATTCGGTGGTATAGGCGAGAGGATAAGCAAGCTTAAAAGAGAACTTGATTCGGATTTTTCGCCGAAGGAAAAGCGGTTTATCGCGGTTTTGAAATCCATGCTGATCTGTGCGGATATTGCCGGTTCAGCTTTACCGGAAAAGGTGAAAGCAAAAGATCAGAATATCAGAAAATGGCTTAAAAAGCGCATCATGCCGGTATTGCAAAAAGCGCAATTGGAAGATGTGGTACAGAAAAAGTTGAAAGGATTTAAACCAAAGCCGTTTCAGGAAGAAGTAATGACGCCAGATTGCAATACAGTTCTGATTGAAGCCGGATGCGGCGCAGGCAAAACCGCCGCCGCTTATCTTTGGGCTTCACAGTATGCTGACGGTAAAAGACTTTTTTTCTGTTATCCGACCACTGCCACAGCCGCCGAAGGATTTGCCGGTTATCTCCGAGACCCTGATTTTGAAGCGATTCTTGTGAACTCGCGGGCAGATGTGGATTACAGGCTTTTGAAAAATTTGCCGGGCAGATCGGAATCTCAGATAGAATTCAGAGATATGCAATTGGAAGCTTTGGAAACATGGACCATTCCTGCGGTAGTCTGTACGGCTCATACTGTTTTGGGGCTGCTGCAAAATTGTCGGAAAGGGATTATCGCCCTTCCGTCTATGGTTCGATCTGCTTTTGTATTTGATGAAGTTCATTCGTATTCTCCGAAACTTTTTGCACATTTTTTACGTTTTCTGGAGATTTTTTCACAGGTTCCGGTGTTGATGATGACCGCAACTCTTCCGCCGTCAAGGAAAAAGGCTTTGGATGATGTCTGCAAAAAACGGGGCGGGCTTCGGGTTGTTCAGGGACATATAGAGCGTGAAAATGCCCCGCGTTATCTTTTGCACCGCTCTGATGAAATCACTGCATGGGATAATGCTTGCGAAGTTCTGAAAAACAACGGCAAGGTCTTATGGGTGTGTAATACGGTTTGTCGGGCAATGAAAATTGTTCAAGATGCGATAGATAAAAATCTGCCTGTCGAACCTTTTCACAGCCGTTATCGCTATAAAGACCGGCTAATCCGACAACGAAAGGTGGTTGACGGGTTTGAGAGTGATCAACCTGCAATGCTGGCTGTTACAACTCAGGTTGCAGAAATGTCTTTAGACCTCTCAGCAGACTTGCTTGTATCCGAATATGCGCCGATAGCGTCTATGATTCAACGGCTCGGACGCTTGAATCGTTTTGAGGACAAGCCATCTCAAGAAAAATCTGCATTGTTTATCAAGCCTGAAGATGCTTTGCCCTATGCCAAAAAAAATGAAGAGCCTGCTTTTTGGGAAAAAATTGAGTCATGGTTAAATCTTGTTGCGGATGGAAAACCGAAATCTCAGAAAGAATTGGCTGAGGCATTTGTGTCTGTTGAGGAAAAAGAAGCGGTAACGGATGATATTTTGCTTTGCGATTGGATTGATGACCCTATGACATCGCTGAAAGACAGAAAATCATTGATGGAACCCGGTTATACCATTGACGTTGTGAGGCAGGAAGATATAGAAGGGCGTTTGGATGAAATGGTCATGCCTATGCCTTTTCCGAAAGGGAACGTCTGGCATTCATGGATAAGAAAAGGTCGCTATCTCATAGCACCCGTCGGAACTATCGAATACAGCGATTTTGAAGGAGGTAAATATGCCAAAAACTTTTATGAAGCTTGGATTATGTGATCCGGGAATGACCCATCTGCACAGAGTGGGGCTGGCGGGATTGTATATGACGCTCAGCCGTTTAAACATTGAAGACTTTTCCGATGTCGGCGGCTGGCATCTGAATCCTCATCATATAGAGCTGTATTGGAGCAATACACCTAAACAACTGATTGGAAAAATTGTAGAAAAAACTTTTTCCATCAAAGAAGGTCTGATTGACTTCTATGCTCATCATGACATCTCTATGGGTGATCTTGAAAAAATACTCCTGAACAAGATTATCATGGAAACCTTTCTTCAACATGGAAACACGCGTAAAATCAGCAAAACAGAAGAATTGCGGAGTATTGCTTTAGACAATAAGGTTGTGATTCAAAAAATTAAGCCTTTGCTTGAATATCCTCATCAAAAGATTGATAAGCTTAAAATATTTGATAGCAAAGGGAATTTCAAAAAGAGTGCTGATATTTCAGGTTGGCTTTTTCCGGGAGGCGGAGTCAGACATGTGGCATATACCTCTGACACAAAATTGAGTGCAAATCCAGCACAATTTTTATCCCTTTTATTTTCACCTGTGGCTGCTTTATATTTTTCAATTTACCATAAAAATCCTGACGGTAAATTTGATGACAGAAAAGTAGCGGCTATTATTTTGCCGGATATTAAAGACCTGTCCTCATATAGCCGTGCTTATAAGCGGTATCTGAAATCTCCCGTACATCAACTGTATGCAGATAGTTTGGGCGATGCAGGACTGATCGGATTGACAACGTTGAATGTATTTGACCCTCAAGGAAACGTTCAGCAATTGGATGTAGATTCCTGCACAGTTATTCTCATGGGAGAAGTCGGTTGGGTGCCACAGCAAAAAGTCAGAACGGGTTTAATGTACCTCAGCAATATTGACAAATACCGTCTGAATCTTTTTAATTTGGCATTACGCACATTGGAAAACACCCCTAACATCAAAGATGATTCGTTTTTTGTCAGAACAAGTCTTTGCAGGGGGTTGATTGCGGATAATATTGCATTGGGAAGGAATTGGTTTGATGGCTTTGTCTATTTTATGCGTAGTAAAAAATTGGCAAAACATGTATCATATTATGAACGAAAGGGGTTGAATAAAATGGTAAATAATGCCACTGTATGGTCATTTGAAGCGGATAAACTTTTTGTCGAGTCTCTCCACAAAGCGATTCGTAACCGATACGACGCTTTAGCTGAAAGAGCAAAACAACGAGGCGAATCCGTTCAATTTGACAGAGAATTTGAAAGACTCCGAACATCTTTGATGCGGGCAAAAAATGCACAAACTCTGAGGGCTGAGTTGGCAGATATTTTTGCGCGGGGACATATCAACAAAACGCTTCAGGAAAATTGGACTGAACTTCTGCCGCTGTTCACAGGGCAGGACTGGCAACGGGCAAGGGATTTGGCTTTATTAGCACTGGTATCATATTCGGGTAAAGGCGTCAAAGAATTGGATGCCAACTCAGAACAGGAAGGAGAAGAAGAATGACGATACATGTTTTCGGAGTAATTGTGACAGGTTTCGGATGTGCGGCAAATAACCGCGGTGAAACAGAAGGCAATATCACCACCCTTCAAAAAATTCTTTGGAAAGGTCAGGTTCATACAACCGTATCTTCCGAAGCCATTCGCTGGGCATTGCGTTACTATTGGCAAATTAAGAACCGTGATGAAGTGAATCGGAAGTGGAATGATGATAAGGATAATCACGAATGGCAGGATGAAAAATGGTCAGGCTGGAGCAAGAAAGACGGAAAAACCTTTATTGATGATGATCTGCTCGGTTTTATGAAAGCAGAAGGCAGTAAAGTCGAAGGCGAAAAAGGCAGTACTAGCAAACGAAGAGGCGTTTTGGAAATTGCAAGAGCCATATCCACAACGCCTTATGCCGGAGATATTTCGTTTAATTCCAAAAGCGGAAAAAAAGACAGAAATTCTTTATATGGCACTGAAATCCATGCAACCCGCTATCAATACGGATTTGCAATGACTCCGGATCGCCTGAAAATCAAAGAACGCTATCAACATGCCTTAGATGCGTTGAGTTCTCTCGGTGAAGTTGCCGGAAATCATAGCCGCTTTCTGTTTGATTTTTCTCCCGAATCCATCATATTGAGGGTTACTCATGACGCTGCTCCCCGAATGCTGTATTGTTTTGATGATGAAAACGAAAAAATCACCGTGCCGGATTTGATTAATAAAGTAATCGCTAAAGACATTCTTCCTGAAGAATTGTTTATCGGAGGACAGATTGCCGATTTGTCGGAGGTAAAAGCATTGAATGCCAAAGTATGTACACCGGGCATCAAAAAAGCCGTAGAGGAATGCAAAGCATTTATTCATGTTCAGGAGAAATAACATGGAAAATGCTGATGTCAGCCTTCTGGTTACAGTTCCGGTGTGCGGTTTGAGAAAAGGCTTTGCCAGAGAATACCTTGAAACAGAAAAGATTCCTCCGCCTTCAACTATCTATGGTTTTCTGCTTTCACTGATTGGCGAAGAAGAGCGATCTGTTTATTTTGGTAATAAAATTGCCTATGCTCTTTTGACAAAACCGGAAATTTCCATTGTATTACGAACTATTTGGAGGTTGAAAAATCCAAAGAACCCTTCCGGCATAGGCAATAACCGCCGACCTGATTATCAGGAAATTCTTACCGGCTTAGAATTGGCAATATGGATTCAAAAAGGAGAATTGGCGGATCGGCTTATGATTGCAGGAAAATCTCCGAAAGACATTGACCGTTACGGCGGGCTGAGTATGGGAGAAAGTCGTGATTTGGTCAATGATGTGATATGGTATCCTAAATTGCAAAGTAAAACAGGGCTTTGGCTGATTCCGGATAGTGAGGGAGATTTGTCTCTTCCGGTCTGGGTTGATCATGTGGGTTCTGAAGGAACAATTTGGCAGCAATTCAAAATTGAGGAAGACATCTTAGATATGCCTCCTTCACCGGAGGATAAACGATGGATAACCATAACAAATGAGGTGAAAAAATAAGATGATACAAATGATCTCTGATGCCGAAAGGCGTTGAGCACAGATTATCGGAATAGGTATAT
>DYRK01000418.1 GCA_020718785.1 Desulfatirhabdium butyrativorans
TGCCGGAAACCTTTGACCTTCTGAAGATAATCCTTATTTCCGACAATGTCTATTGTTGACGTCTATATCGATCATGCCTGAGTCGTTAAAATAGTCGCGATGCACATACAGGGAAAAATCCGCCGCGCGCAGGATATTCTCAACCTCGGTTCCGATCTTTTTCAGCGTGACAATGTCGTCACCCGAAATTCGGATTTCTATCGGAGCCTCCTGCGACGATCCCTGCTGGAGTTCTTTTACAATAACCATTGCCTCAGGAACGACAGCACCCAATTCAACCTGCAGGTCAGCCACTAAGGCAGGCGTCTCTTTTAACGATTTGGTGTTGACAATAAACTGCCCGTAAGCAGCATCGGGCTGCTGGGGGTTCACGTTGTAGTAAAACCTCGGGGCGCTCTGTCCGACAAAACTTGCATAATGGGCCACTTCGGGACGACCGGTCAGATACTTTTCAATCCGAACCATGGCGGCATTTGTTGTCTCAATGCGCGTACCCTGACGCATCCAGACATCAATAACAAACTGGTTGCGTTCGGCAGAAGGGAAGAATTGCTCCGGCACCAGTTTGAAAAGAATCACTCCGAGACAGACAGTTCCGACTCCTAACGCCATAGCCAGCCATTTTCTTCTCATGAAAAAGATGATTGCCTTCCCGTAGATTTTCTGCAGGCCGTCAAGAAGATTAAAGGATTTTTTCCCGGCAGGAGATTCGTGGTCACGGATCCCCTTCTTTATGAAAATACTGCACAGGAAAGGCGTAAGCATGCAGGCCACAATAAAGGAAATGATAAGCGCAATTGCCACGGTAAGCGGGAGTGCGACGATGAACTCGCCACTCGTGCCCGTGAGGATGAGCAGAGGCAGAAATGAACACACAATGGTCACAGTTGCAACAAAAACAGGAACAACAACTTCTGTGGCGGAGCGCCATGCTGCCTCGCCTATCGGCACCTTATGATCGAGGAGTTCGACATAGTTGTCTGCGATTACTATCGCATCGTCCACGACGATGCCGAGTACCACTATGAGCGACGCAATCGATACCTGATGCAGGGGAATGCCGAACGCGTTCATGATCCCTGCCGTTGTGAGGAGTGTAACCGGAATTGCCAGTGCTGCAATAAGGGCAACGCGGATAGGCAGCAGAATGATGGTTACCAGAATGACGGAGCATATGGCAAGCAGGAATTCATGTCCGAGGTTGGCGATCCGCTCTCTGACCATATGCGGCTGATCCGCTATGAGATCGACTTCTATATCAGGAGGCAGCAGAGATCGGAGATCGGTCATGATTGCGTCGAGGCGATCACCCAGTTCGGTGACGTTTTTGCCCTTTTGCATTTCGACCGACAGCAGTATGCTCGGCTTTCCATCGTAGCGGACAAGAAAGACCGGGTCCCGGTACCGCCTTTCGACCTTTGCGAAGTCCTTGATATAAACAGGTTCGCCTGTTTTTGAAACATCAACCAGAACATTTGCGATTTGCTCTTCCGTCGTAAACGACCCTGTTGTTCTCATGGGAACCTTTGAACCACCGATTTCGGCCCGCCCCGTCTCCGTAATCACATTCCTCTGCTGCAGCGCGTGTATGATTTTGAGCGGATCTGTGAAATACCGGGAAAGACGCGCAAGGCTTCCTGTGATCCATATCTGCTCGCTCTGATCACCGTAACTCGCCATCTTTCCCACTTCACGCACTGTCCGATACCTGTCCTGTATCGTGTCAACATAATCACGCAGTTCTCTGTAGCCGTAATGCTCGCCGTGGACTGCTATGAGCAGGGCCACGGTGTCGCCGAAATCAGAGTTCACAATCGGTCCGCGGACACCGGAAGGCAGTTCAGTCAGCGAAGTTTCAATCATTTCATTGCGGAGTTTTGCCCAGAAAATGTCCGAATTTTTGACATAATCCTCCAGTTCCACATTGATAATGACGAGACCCGGACGGCTCGTGGAATAGGTCAGTTCCTTTCTGACCTCCGGGAACTTGAAAATATGTTTTTCAAGGGTTTTTGTAACCTGCTTCTCCACCTGCTCCGAAGTGGCTCCGGGATACTGGGCAATTACAATGCCTGTCCTGATGGTAACGGTCGGATCTTCAGTCCTGGGCATCTTCATAAGGGCGTAAATCCCAAGAGCCGCTGACATGGCAGTGAGAACGAGGATTACGGACGGATAACGGAGAGAACTTTTAATGGGATTCATTGTACTTTCCTCTTTTCCCTGTCAGAGCCGTTTTCCGGGGGCGGCGTTGCCATGGTCACAGACATTCCGTCACGGAGATGATCCTGACCCGCAATAATAATCGCTTCGTTTCCTGAAAGACCTTCTTTAATCTCCACTTCGGTGCCGCGAAAGGCACCTGTCTTCACCCGCCTGCTGTAAACGCGCTGCTGCTCCGGGAAGTAAACGAACACCATCGTAGCTCCCTGATCATCCCGGACAATTGCTTCACCCGGCACGGTCATCATTGATATCATCCGGTCGCCTGTAATCTTCGCCTCAGCCACCATTCCGATTTTTATGATGTGCTCAGTATTGGGCACGCTGATGCGGGTCATATAAGTCCTTGTGCCAGGGTCCGCTGAGACGTTGATGATGCGGACAGTGCCCTGAAAAGACTGGTCCGGCAGAGCAGGAAATGTGATGCGGGCCTGGTTCCCGATTTTCACAAGATGCACATCGGTTTCCGGGATGCCGACGTTCACCTCCACCGGGTCAAGCTGCACGATTTCAAAGACAGACCTGCCGGCAGAAGCCGTATTGCCGATCTCTGTCAGCCTTTTCGTGATATAGCCGCTTATCGGGGCATACAATGTCGCATCGGAAAGTGCTTTGGCAGCGACCTGCAGGTGCGCGTCAGCCTGATTGTATGCCGCCCTGAAGAGTTTTTTATCTTCTTTCTGGGCGCCCGTTTTCGCCTGCCTGTACTGCTGTCTGGCTGTTTCATATGCTGCCCTGAATTTCTCAAAGTCATTTTGCGCCAGACTGTCTGATTCATACAGCATTTTCATACGTATGTATTCGTCTTCAGCCCGCGCATACGCAATACGGGACTGCTCCAGCAGCTCAGTCCGGACAGACTGCATGGCTTTTTCCAATGCGGCATGTGCGTTATCCTTTTGCGCCTGGGCAATTTTCAATGCAAGCTGAAAATCAGTGGGATCGATCTGTGCAAGGACATGACCCTTTTCCACATATTCACCTTCCCGCGGCCCGACAAAAATAACTTTGCCTGAAACAAGAAACGATACTGCTGACGGTGAATCGGGAGCAGACACTGTCCCGCTCACAAATATCGTTTCCAACTCCTGCACTTTTTTTACTTCGCTTACAATCACCGGAACAGCATAACTGTTTACCTGCCCGATCTTATCATCCGAGTATGCAGTAAATGAAATTGCTGTAATTGATTGCAGGATGATAAAAATTGTTATTGCTCTTTTCTTCATTTTTTTACTCCTTTCCAGTTGTCAACACAGATACCATGTGTCTGGCATTCTCGTGAAAACAAACGGCAAAATCCCGGGCAGCCGTCTCAACCCATACGGAATGATTCAGCAAACCCAAAGGTTTTAAGACAGAATACAATCTCAGTCCGAGCGGGCTCTTGCCCCCACACCCGTTTTCCGATTTCCAATAGATATGGATACTCAAATCCGTCTCCACCACGGAATGATGATATGCCCTTATTTCTTCCAGATGATTTGTCGTATCGGCCGCCAAATCAGACTCATGTAACTCCTCGAGAAGTTCGTTCACGATTTGTATATCAATGTTTGCAGGACAACGCAACGAGATAATCTCAACCCATTTCATGCCGGCTCCTTTTTGAATTCTGTATTTGTTTTCCTGATAATACTGGTTCCATGGTAAAGCAAATTTCATGCCAACATATAAATATATAAAAAAATCAGATAATTAAATAAAATTAAATTTATACTTTACTGAATACCGTAATGTATGTTACGTTATTCAGTAATTTTTTGGTATGTTATAATTTTACTTTGTCAACTTACGTCAAAACTGTTAAAACTGGGTAATGCTGAATTGAATTTCCAAATAAAATAATGGATTGAACGGATGTAGCGGCAATTCTGTTTACCGTTATGGATATGGCTGTTTTTTTTAATGAACTCGTCTGGACTTTTGACCGGCATCGGGGCAGATGCAAGGGATAAATCCTCAAAATCGCAGGGTTTAGGGAGATATCTCTGATTTTTTAAAAGTTAATAATATCAATTCATTATAAAAAGTCCAGACGAGTTCAATATTTCCGGAATCAGAGTCAGGGCAGTTCATAAAAAATCATTTCTTACAGCAGTAATATCAGACAGAAGAACGGAAGGAAAAAAAATTGCCGGTTCATCCCCGCAAGCGTGGGGAACAGCCGCTATCCGGTCATGTTCTTCAATTGTTACCCGGTTCATCCCACGAGTGTGGGGAACAGTTTCGATGCCGCGATGATGAAGGGACGGTTTCCGTTGCCAGGGAAACCGAATCCCGTCATTTGATGGAAAACCGCCTGATTCAAAAGGCTGTGTGTTTTCCGGTTCCTTGTCAGATAAGAAACGGTGAAGACAGGCGGCTTTGATTCTCAGAATTTATAAGTCAAATTGGCCCCTATGATAGAGGATTCATAATCCGTAAATTCGCCGGTGACCTGTCCGCCGCCCGGATTCGGCGCATATCCGTTCTGATTATTCCAGTTCCGATCTTCGGTATAGTTGTAAGTGACGTAGAAGTCGAAAATGAAAGAGCCGAACTTTGAACCGAAACCGATATTATACAGAAAATTGTCGCCATTGTATCCGATCGGCATCACGGTTTCGTTCGGAGTCGGACATTCCTCGTACATAAATCCAGTCCGAAGACTGATATCCCTGTCCCAAACATTCACGATGTATTCCATGCCGACAGCCCAGCTCCATGCATCATTCCAGTTCACGGGAGTCCGCAGGGATGTCTTTCCGGCAACCGGATTATCCAATTCAAAATTCAACGCATCAAGCTCCGACCAGTCCACCCAGAACCCGTCAAGGGTCAGGGTAAGCGGTCCCCTGGACCAGGCTATTCCGAAAGATACGAACTGCGGCAGTGTGATATCGAGATCGGCCTTTGTATTGCGAAGACCTATCGGTATTGTCCCGAGGGTATCAATCTGAGGTGAGAAAGCGACATCGAGATCATCAAACGAGTGTTTCATACTGCTCCGGTAACTCAGACCCGCACTGAATTCATTAGACATTGTCGGAAATAAGGATTATCTTCAGAAGGTCAAAGGTTTCCGGCA
>DYRK01001139.1 GCA_020718785.1 Desulfatirhabdium butyrativorans
GGTAGAATATTCCTCCCTTTGAATACTCTCTCCACCCCATTGATTTATTTCTTTATTTTATGAGATAAAAAATCAGGCTGACGGGAGGGATGAACATGCCAAAATAATAATTTTGGCTGTTTCGGAAAGGAGGCTGCGATGTATAACAACGGATATGCTTTGAGATCCGGTCCTCGACAGATTTATCGGCAGGACAGGGTCAGAATGACAGAAACAAAGGTTTTCATCAACAACGATAACCTGACGATATTGGTATGCCCTGAATGCGGCAAAGTGACCGAGGTGGATGTTTCCGGGTATTCGAGTATCAATCAGGCAGTAAGAATCAGTCATCTGTGTGAATGCGGCTATGCACATACGCTGTTTTTAGAAAGAAGGAAATTCCGTCGGAAAAAGGTGGAACTTTCCGGTATTTGTGTTTTCGGAGAAAATAAAAGCAAAAGACGGATGACCGTCAGAGACCTGTCCCGCGCGGGCTTGAAAATAGAGCTGAAAATCAAAGCGGATATGAAAGTCGGCGATAAAATTTTGGTCGTGTTCCGCCTTGACAACGAAGAACAGACAACTATCCGGAAAGAAGTGATAATACGGAATATCATCGAAAATATCAACGGTCTGTCTGTGGGCGGCGAGTTTCATCCCAGAGAATTCGGAAGCGATTTCGACAAAATTCTCGGACTTTATACGTTTCATTGAGTTTTCGGACATACAGACTTCCAGAAAAAGATTGTCCCGCGTCAGAGAGGATGAGTGCAGGGTTCGGCATTTCTCCGGACAATTATTTATTTATAACCCGGGTTGCCGTCCATATAACTTCAGGTAGTGCAAAAAAGCCGGATTATCTGCGGATAATCCGGCTTTGTCATGTTTCTTTCCTTCATATGTTCCGCTGGGAAATATGACTTTTTTACTGACCGCATCGGAGATGACAATGTTTTTCACCGCATGTGTCTTTTTTCTGCCGCTGTAAAAAACTTTCTGTTTTTCCGGATCGCCGGGCCGCTGTATCCGCCGTTCTGTCCCGTCAATGACAAAGGAAAGACCGGGGCATTTTCTCAGAGCCTCCTCCGAGGCGGCGGGATATCTTTCGGGCAGGTACGATCCTCCGCCGGGCGCCTTTTTCAGAACCTCGGAAAGCCTGTGAATCCA
>DYRK01001140.1 GCA_020718785.1 Desulfatirhabdium butyrativorans
GTTCCCCATTTTTTCAGATTCTGTGCAACGGTCTTTTCCGAAATCGCTTTTCTGAACAGCATCCAGGGTTCATAGGCGCTTCTGGGCGTCACACAGACTTCCGGATATTCTTTTTCAGCATTTTTGGGTCTGTCTCCGCCCCTGAATCCGTTGTATAATCGCAATATTGCAGGACGTATCTCAAAACCCGCATCCGCCATTGCCCCCTGAACAAGATACTGGAGCGCAGGCGTTCCGGCAGCGCAGACATGTCCGCCGGGTACGATTACGCGCATCAGATGCTGTCCCCATTCCTGAAAGAATATTCGGATCTGATTTTTCTGATCATTTGTCAGGGTCGTAAATCTCGGAAGCGGATCACGCCGACAGCCTCCGATCTCCGGCGGCATTCTCCATGTTCCTCCTTTGCCTTTTCTGAGCTTGTGAAGTTCTTTTTCCGAAAATTCCGCAAGACCGTAAGGCGGATCGGTGCATACGGCATGGATCGAATTGGCAGGCTGTGTTTTCAGCCAGTTGAAACAGTCATCATGGATGATACGATAGGTTTTCATATTTCAACTATATACGAAAGGAAATAAAGTAAAAGTCTGATATAGCCTTGCCCCATGAATGCAAAAAAAATTCTCGGACAGCATATCCGCTTTTTAAGACAGCGCAAAGGGCTTTCCCAGCAGATTCTTTCCGAAAAAGTGGGGATAAGCTACCAGTATCTCTCCGGTTTGGAAAAGGGCAGGGAAAATTTTACCGTAAATATTCTTGAATTTTTATCCGAGGCTTTGGGTCTGTCTTTTCCGACGCTTGTTGCAGACGCTTATGATGCTTACAATAAACATGATGTTCCCGATGTGAATCAGAACTTTTTCCGCCCTGATGTCCCGCTCCCCCGGGCCTGAATATCGAGTCTTTATCCCGTGCAATGACTCAGGTACAATATATCATTGCAAAATTAAATGCAAGGCTTATTGATATCGGAACGGATCCTTTCAGCACGCTGATTCAGGGCAACAATTTCAGCGGGATAGTTTCAAATCTTCTGACAAAAGCGATTCATGAGCATTCGCCTTATAAAGATAATTCCGAACAGAAGTATCCGGATTTGATCTGCCGGCATGATTCGGGAGAAATTATCGGTTTGGAAGTGAAAACAAC
>DYRK01001141.1 GCA_020718785.1 Desulfatirhabdium butyrativorans
TCTATGAAATGATTAAAACAAATAACACCAAAGGCGTAAAATGTATTTTCGAAGATCGGGGACCGGGTATTCAGGATATTGAACAAGCCATGAAAGAAGGATTCAGCACCTCGAAATCTCTGGGTCTGGGATTAGGCGGCGCGAAAAAACTCTGCAATGAATTTGATATTGATTCTGCTCCGGGGAAAGGAACAACGGTGGCAATCACCGAATGGCTGAGATAAGCACACAGGAAATCATCATTACCGGCGAAACGGATGTATTCAAAGCCCGGATTCTCGGAAAAAAAATGGCAGCGGCCATCGGTTTCGCGGAAATCGCTCTGGCTGAAATTGAGATTGTCATTTCGGAACTGGGAACCAATATTGTCAAACATGCCGGATCAAAGGGAAGTCTTGTTTTCCAAATCCTTATGGATAACGAAGCAAGAGGAATCGAGATCACTGCGCGGGACCACGGACCCGGTATAAAAGATTCCGAATCCGCGATAAGAGGCGGATACTCCAGCGCGGGTACGCTGGAGAAAGCAGTGGTACGGTTATCCGGACAAGAAAATGGATGACAGAAGATTATCGTTCGCAAATCCGCTACTCCGTGCTTTCCAAACCGAAATTCGGAGAACAGGTATCGGGGGACGCTTATTTTTTCAAACATCTTCCGTCAGTTGTGGTTTTCGCTGTGATTGACGCGCTGGGGCATGGTTTCCATGCCCATGAAGTTGCTGTTCAGGCAGTCAAAGTCCTTGAAAACAATTATCATAAATCTCTTTCTGTCATTGTCGAACAGTGTCATAAGCAATTGAAAAAAACCAGAGGAGCCGCGGCAGCATTCGGGAGAATAGATTTCAACACCTGGAAAATTCAGCATATCGGTATTGGAAATGTGGAAACAAGAATATATATGACCCCTTTAGCACTGAGACCGAGTTGTACTAACGGAACACTCGGCAACGTCATCGAAAGCATTCGCATAGAAGAATATCCTTATACGCGTGGAGCCTGTATAGTGATGTTTTCAGACGGTATTTCCGGCAAATTCGAACTCGAGGCTTCGCTGATGAGAAAGACACCGCAGGAGATCGGCAATTTCATTTTTACGCATTATGCAAAAAGCCATGACGATGCAACGGTGCTGGTCTTAAAATAAT
>DYRK01001142.1 GCA_020718785.1 Desulfatirhabdium butyrativorans
TTTCTTGCAGTCTTTCTTTCAGTTTACAGTCTAATGCACCTGTTATTTTTTTTGCGGATCAGAATTCTTCTGCCCTCGCGGACAGGACGATGGATTGCCGCCATGTTTCTGCTCATAATGATTCTTGCGCCTCTGATGTCGCGTATTCTTGAACAACAGGGATATGACCTCACGGCACGTATCACGGCTTTCGCGGGTTTTTACTGGATGGGTTTTATCTTTCTCGGATTTGTCGCGGCAGTTCTGATGGGGGGAATGGATATGTTTTCATACGGCATCATAAGGATTACACAATTCATCAGGGACAGGCCGCCGGCATGTCCCTGCATGCTTTCCGGAAAAATGCCGGTCATTGTCATGCTCGCTTCGGTCATCGCGGTGTGCATTTACGGTATTATCGAGGCACGTCACCCGCGGATTGAATATCTGCATCTTGTGACGCATAAGCTGCCGGCCGGAACCGGGCATCTCAGAATCGTCCATATTTCGGATCTGCATCTGGGGATGCTCACCGGCAGCAAGCGTGTAAAAGGAATTGCCGACAAAATACAATCTCTGAATCCCGATATTCTTGTCTGCACAGGGGATATGGTGGACGTTTCCGATCATCACCTGAAAGGCCTGCCGGAGATTTTCAATGAAATCCGTCCGCGGTACGGGAAATATGCTGTTACCGGAAATCATGAATATTATGCGGGCATCGAGACTTCGCTGGAATTCATGCAGGACTGCGGGTTCACGGTGCTGCGGGGAAAAGCCGAAACCGTCCCGTCGCTGATAAACATTGCCGGCGTTGATGACAGTGTTATCGGAGGAACAATTCGGGAATCGGTTTTGCTTTCTTCGATTGCCAAAAACGGGCTGTTTACGCTTTTTCTCAAACATCGGCCCATAGTCCGACCGGAAAGCTTAGGACTGTTTGATCTGCAATTGTCGGGGCATACCCACGGAGGACAGATATTTCCGTTCCGGTTTGTCGTATCTGTGCCGTTTCCGTTTCTGCGGGGATATTACGGGCTTCCCAAAGGTTCCGGAATTTATGTGAACCGGGGAACAGGAACATGGGGTCCGCAGATGCGGGTGCTGTCTCCGCCTGAAATCACGGTGATCGAATTAGAGCGCGGATGATTCATAAAGCCGGGCTGAA
>DYRK01001143.1 GCA_020718785.1 Desulfatirhabdium butyrativorans
GCCTGACAGCCCGGCCGCCAGCCCCAGCGGAACCCAGAAAAGCAGGTATTCCGAACCGCTTAATCCGACGAGAAGTCTTTGGGTGTCTACTAACATAAAAACTGCAACAAAAACCAACAAAGCACTGGGTACATACCCGGCATATCCCGCACAAAAAACATTTCGTCCAGCCACGACCAGTAGTATTAGCAAAAGACCCAGTCCAAATAATCCTCCAAAATATAGCGCCCATATGTATCCGCTATGGGCACTGAGCTGGAACCCGTTAGGTCCGTTGTAGTGTGAGTATTGTACTTCAGGTAAAACCTCTTTGACGAAATTGTTTCGACCCAGCCCGTGTCCAATAACCCATATTTTCGCACTGTTCATTCGTGAAAAAAGATCGCGCCAAATATTAAAACGGTCGGTGATGGAAGCTTTCCCGGCTTCGCCTGTAACAGCAAATCCGGCGGTCCGCAGAGGAAATCTCGATGATTGCTGTTCAAGTTGCGCCTGCTGCGGAGATGCGGACAATAAAGTTGCGGCGGTATGCAGGGATGCAAAATAAAACAGAACTGTTGCAGCTGCAACTGCATATAGTAAGAGTGTTTTTTTGATGCGTTTTCGTATACCGAAGACAGAGATAACCATCACTGCAAATAATGCCATCACACCACTCCGGTTATGGGTGTAAAATGTGGCGGCCAATAGTACCGGAAGGCCGGCCAGTGCAAACCAGTCGGTTCGTTTCAGTTTGATTCCGCTTTGCAGGAAAAAAGCGCCGGCAAGCACAGCGGCAAAGCCGCACCGCATTGCGCTGGGTGCCGGATGCTTTTCTTCGCAGCCGGTTGCCAGTTCAAATCGTGCGAGAGGGAACGGATTTTCTGAATAAAATAAAACCAGCGAAAAAATCGAACCTATTACTGCGGCAAGCAGGATTAGCCGGACTGCGAGCGGATACATTCTCTGCTTCGGAGTGGAAAATGAAAGGGTGACGGACGGGAAGACAATAATCGCAGCAAGCGTCAATACATCACGGATCAGTTTTGGGGTAACCGGAAGCGATCCGCGCACATCCTGCAATGTGAAATAGGCGACGAATAGCATCATTAGCAGGATGACTGGATTTTTAAAGACAGTCTTCGGATTCAGCAGGGTCAGCAGCA
>DYRK01001144.1 GCA_020718785.1 Desulfatirhabdium butyrativorans
GTCAGCCGGGCACCTGCCGATGTGGTCGCCGGTGAAGAGAAGCGCAAAGGCGAGCTAATCGAAAAACGCGAAAAACTTCAGAAGCTGATCGAAACGCTCTCAGTGTAGGATTTTTGACGGGATAACAGGATGAACAGGATATGTTCCAACCCTTGGAAAATACGGGGGAGATAGAGCCGACACCCCAAAACAGCCGTTAGAAAAGTTTCCAATGGCTGGAAAAGCGGTTATTCTTCTGTTCATGAAGAAGTCGGTTTATATCGAGACCTCCGTGATCAGTTATTTGACGGCACGAGTGTCGCGCGATTTGGTTTCCGCTGCCCGGCAGCAGTTAACTCAGGAGTGGTGGTCCGATTGCCGACAGGAATTTGATCTGTTTGTCTCACCGCTTGTTTCAGATGAGGCCTTGCGGGGAGATTTAGAAGCTGCCGGGCGACGGATGGACGTATTGAGAGGCATTCCTGAACTGACTCTTACAGATGAGGCTGCTTTATTGGCTGGATTCTTAATGAAGGCTGGTGCTCTGCCGGAAAAAGCCAAAGATGATGCCGTGCATATTGCAATCGCAGCGGTTTGTCGGATGGACTATCTGTTGACATGGAATTGCCGCCATATTGACAATGCCGAAATGAAACCGGTGATTCGCAAGATTTGTGCGGAACATGGATTTGTTTGTCCGGAAATCTGTACCCCGGAGGAGCTGAGAGGAGGCCGCAATGGCTGATGAAATCATTGAGGAACTGTGGAAGATTAAGGATCAACTGGGCCGGGAGGCAGGTGAAGATTTGCAAGCCTTCTGTCGTCAGTTGAACAAAAAGGCTTTGGAACGAGGTTTCCAGATGGTTGATCGTTCTTGTTCTCCGCAAATGATGGTCGCCGAGGATCCGGTAGAATACAAAACCCGGGTGGACTCTGAGTAATGTCGGCGGCAGGCAAAGAGGTGAATATTACGGATGTTCGGCATCTCGGCGGGTGTCGGCTGGAGATCACGTTTTCGAACGGCCATGTTCAGGAAGCCGACTTCGAATCATTTTTGAAGCAGGCACACCCCGAACTCCGGAAATATCTGGATGAAAAAGAATTCAGCCGGTTTGCGGTCGAACACGGGAATCTGGTCTGGAACGACTATGAAATGTGTTTCCCG
>DYRK01000419.1 GCA_020718785.1 Desulfatirhabdium butyrativorans
TCCAGAATCTTGCCGAAATCCTGATGGAATTTGGCATGAAGCACCACACCGATATCTTTCAGGGTAAAGCCTTTTTCAATCGCGCCTTTGCCCACACGCACCCATGCAATATCTCTCTGTCCGATATGCATGATTCCCTGAATATAATTGATCAGATGGTGGCACTGACGTTCCAGAATCGGCTCGAAATCAGTCTGCATCTCGCGGCCTGCAACCTGAACATAAATACCCAGCGGAAGAGTTCCGCCCGGTTTGACATCTTTGATGTCAGGTCCGACGACAGTGACTTTCCCGTCTTCGATCTCGTTCATCTCTGCCATCTTGACCAGTTCTGTACACTGAGTCTTGCCGCCGCCCATCTGGCACTGGAGATCCGCGCCTCTGACGCGCTCGCCCTCGTAAGCAGGACCGAAAGCGCAGGGGATGTTGATAGTGGAAACCGAGACTTTAAGACCTCTGATTTCCACGGATTTCTGTACCATTTCATCATGTTTGACGTTGGCGACAACATGCTCGTAGGTGCAGATACCGGTCGGCAGAATTTCGGGAATATCGGTGTCTGCAAGAGTCGGGAAGCCCCAGTTCACGCAGCCTGCCGCGGCAGCAGCCCATTCGGCGTTTACATCGCCAAGTGCGTTGACAAAAGCGAAAATTCTGTCTTTGTTGTACTTGAGAACCTTTTTGTAATCGCCCGGCTGAACACCGCCAAAAGCCATGGTCGCACGGTTGGCAAAACCCAGCGCGAAAATGGCCGAGGAAATATCCGGCCCGAAAGGTACGATACGGGTATTCCAGCCCACCTGAACACCGGCCTGAATCAACTGCTCAATGACCGTGGTGCCGTTCTGATTGGCCGCGCAGAAAATATACAGACTGCGTTTCTGATATTCTTCCACGATCATTTTGGCAATTTCAGGACTCGGAGCCGCGCCCACGATTGCCGCAAAACCCGGTGCGGAACCGTCAACGAATTCAACGCCTCTTTTACGGAACACGGTATCGTCTGCCGCGCCCAGCCAGATTTTTCCGTTCTCGAGATCCGGTTCTTCCGAGTGCAGATAGAAATTCGGGTCTTCCAGATAGCGGAGGGCTTCCTCAATCTCAAACGCGAACAGCGCAGCCATACCGGCATCCAGAAGGGGCCCGAGGTAGGGCAGATGATGCTGACCCTTCACATGGGGCGGAAGAAGTCCCCGGGCAATTTCCAGGGGTTTCTTTATGTCCTCAAGGGTCTCCACTTTCATCCCCAGCAGAGAATAAATCACCGGCAGATAATAAGCGGTATTCGGAAACCCGACTTTTGTGCTGGCATCATAAGTCTGAAGCGCCTTCTTATACTTCCCTTCCACCTTTGAAACGATATTGTAGCCACCCTGAATGGCAGCAAATGCAACCAGTCTTGACATGTATCCACTCCTCCTTCGCTGAGGTATTTTGACCACAGATTACCGCAGACTGACACCGACGAACGCGGATTAGAGGCTTCCGCAGTTTTTCCGATCTGTGAACTATCTGTGTAATCTGTGTAATCAGATTAATCCGCGGTTATGCTTCGAGTTTCTGACGATCCGCCATATCCATGAGCACGCGTTCCCGTGCCTTGTCAATGCCCAGAGCTTTGCGCTTCTTGTCAATGTGGGCGATCATCTTCCGGGCATGTTCCTGAATATCCGGTTCCAGATCCCACATACCGCCGTAAATCTTTTCCAGTTCCTTGCTCAGATAGTTATGGAACACCGGAGCGCCGGAGGTGGGCAGCATATAGCCGAAGACCGTGTAAACACCGGACGAAACAAAATAATGACCGATACTGATGGCTTTTTCGCTCATCCATTCGGGCGCGCTTCCTGCCGCGGGCAGATCGCAGATATCTTTTCCAAGACCGCCGGCTTTCACCACTTCTGTGGCAGCCAGCAGAATACGGCTGTTGTCAACACAGGAACCGAGATGGAGAACCGGCGGAATGCCCACGGTTTCGCAGACTTCTGCCAGTCCGGGACCGCAGTAAACCCCTGCGGATTCAGGCGTCAGAAGCCCTTCCATCGCGCAGGCAATGCCGTTGCAGCCGGTGGTCAAAACGATCACGTCGTTTTTGATCAGTTCTTTGACCAGAGCGATATGAGCCTCGTTATGACGGGTCCGGGCATTGTTGCAGCCGACCACGCCCGCGATGCCGCGGATACGGCCGTTGATGATGTTGTCATTCAGGGTATAGTAAGAGCCGCGGAAAGTTCCGCCCAGATGGTACTCAATGGATTCCACGCCGAAGCCTGCGATCTGCACATTTTTATACGGCGGAATCATCACCTCTGCTTTCCGGTTCTGGAAGTTGTCAATGGCCAGCCTCACGATCCGGACCGCGTCTTCCATGGCGTGATGTTCGTCAAACTCAATATGGAGCACATTGTTTTGCTCCATTCTTGCGATGGGGTGGGTGGTGATGAGTTTGGTGTGGAAGCATTTGGCAACATTGGCGAGATTCTGGAAGATGCACTGAATATCCACAACCATTGCATCGCATGCACCGGTAATGATCGCAAGTTCCTGCTGCAGATAGGTACCGGCCGTGGGAACCCCGTGTCTCTGGAGCATTTCGTTAGCCGTACAGCAGATACCGCCCAACTGAATGCCTTTCGCGCCTTTGGACTTCGCGTATTCCAACAGTTCTTTGGACTGCGCGGCGGCTATGATCATCTCGGAGAGTACCGGCTCATGTCCGTGAACGATGATGTTCACGTGATCTTCTTTCATAATGCCCAGATTGGCTTCGGACTGAATCGGATAGGGAGTGCCGAACAGCACATCCTGAAGATCCGTAGCCAGCATGGAACCGCCCCATCCGTCTGCCAGTGCGGCACGGGTTCCCTGCTTCATCAGGTTTTTGTAATCCTGATCCACACCCATGTGGGTGCGGTGCATGATTTCCACGATTTCCCGGTCAATATTTCTGGGGCAGACACCGGCTTTTTTCCACTTTTCATACAGAGGCTGGGGCGCGCGTTTCAGATAATACAGTTCGCCCTCGGCTTTGCCCCATTCGTTCAGGGCTTTTTCAGCCACTTCAAGGGCGATTTCATCAAGATTCCGGTCTTTGACCTCGCCGTCAGCTTCCACTGTGGTGGCAACGTCAAAATAGGGCGCGATGGACAGCAGTTTGTTCACGTCCTTGATTTTGTAGTCGTGAGACTCTTTTCTCGCGACAGACAGAAAAACTTCGGCCACACAGCGTCCGTGATCCGAGTGAGCGGCAGCTCCGCCCGCAACCATGCGGATAAAATTACGCGCGGCGATGGTGTTCGCGGTCGCGCCGCACAGACCTTTGCGGGTATCTTCGCCCACAATCCCGCCCTTGGGAAGGGGCAGACGGCAGGGACCCATGGCGCAGTTCTTGCAACAGATTCCCTGAATTCCGATATTGCAGGGTTTCATGGCCTCGGCACGGTCAAAAACCGTGTCAATTCCCAATTGCTGGGCCCGGGCAATCATTTCCTGCGTGGACTTGTCAATGGAAGCTTTTACCGGATCAGCCAGTTTTGCAGCCTTGGCTTCTTTAGGCTCATCAGCATCTTTGACAACCGCGATTTTCTTCACAACTTTTTTCTCTTCTGTCATTAGAGGTTCCTCCTCATATTGTCCTGATACGTGAATTTCATTTCACGTTTATTTCTTCAATTAATTCCGTTTATGGATTCTTTTCAGATTTTCCAGCATTTTGTCTGTGGTAGACTTCTGCACCGCCGCAGGCGTCATGGAAACTTCGGCACCTTTTGCCGTAGTCCGTTTTGCAGACATTTCCTCACGTTCCTGCACACGTTTCTGGCGTATGGCCGCTTCCTCGGCTTCCCGTTTGGCAGCAACATCAGCGTCGGCTTTGGCTTTGGCATCAGCCTCGGCTTTGACTTTGGCGGCTGCGTCAGCCTCGGCTTTGGCTTTGGACTTTGCATCGGCATCAGCTTTGGCTTTGGCTGCTGCGTCAGCATCAGCTTTGGCTTTGGCTGCTGCATCGGCTTTGGATTTGGCTTCAGCCGCAGGATCAGCTTTCGGAGCTTCGGCTTTGACTTCGACTTTTGCCGCTGCCGGGGCTGCCGCAGGCTTGGGAGCCGCTGCCGGAGCCGCAGGTTTGGCTGCTGCCGCTGCCGGAGCTTCAGCTTTTTTCGCAGCCGGGGCAGCACTTTTCTTTTCTTCGGCAATGCTCAGATCCGGAGCCGGCGCAAGAGCGGCAAAATCAATTTTTGCCTCGGGCAGTTGTTTTTTGATACCTGCCACGCCCGAAGCCGAGCCTCCGGCGATCAGCAGATCAATAAAGCTTTTGACCATCCGCACAGATTCGGGATGCCGCATGATCAGAATATCTGATCCTGCCATCAGATAGGTCACCGCGCCTACGGCTTCCATGAGAATGCCGCGTTTTTCAGGATCGCCGAGCGTCGGAGCTTCTTCCGCTGTCAGCTTGGCTTCTTTGCATTTCCAGACTTCGTTGCCGAGATTGTTTATCATCGGGAACTGAAGCTTGTCATCGCCCTGAGTCATAGCCGCCATTCTGAGGCGTTCCATTACGGAATAGGAATATTCCATTCCGTATCCCAGACCGCCGGTGGTGGGGTCAACGATAACCCGGTCCATGGGCATGCCCAGATTTTCAAGCAGAATATTGACCTGTTTGGCCAAGTTGACATCAATCGGGGAAGAGGAAATAATCCAGTGTCCGAAGCCCATTGCCGCGGCACCGATTCCTTTGTGGTTTTTGTCTTCCACAGGACCCAGAATCAGATTTTCGCCCTGACAGACTTCGGCAACTTTTTTCAGAACTGCCTCGTCTTTTTCGAAATTGGCTGTTCCCCAGACAATCACCGGCACTTTGACCGCGCCCAGAACTTTTTTTACCGTGGCTGCCGCTGCGTCCGGTCCCGTGTTTTTGCCGTTAGGATCAGCGCTTTTGAGCTGAAGAACAATCATGTCCGCGCCGAACTTTTCCACACATTTTTTAGCCCATGCTGCCGGATCCGCAACAACATCCTTGACAGGACTCATAGCCGCTGCGGGCCATTCTTCCGGAACCATGTCCCAGACTTCCATTGCGATTCTGGGTTTGTTGGTCATTTTCCCTTCGAACTGATAGAAAGGATAGCATGTTTCCCCCCCGACCTTGACAGCTTTCGCGCCTTTTCCGAGGGTAATTTCTTTTACAGAACCTGCATAAGATTCTTTATAAAATTCAAAAGCCAATCTTCTACCTCC
>DYRK01000035.1 GCA_020718785.1 Desulfatirhabdium butyrativorans
AAGCCCGGCTTGAAAGTAAAGCGGGTTTGAAACCCGCTTTACTGACTGCTTTAAGCATCCGGAGTGACGAATTCAAAGCAAAGCGGGTTTGAAACCCGCTTTACTGTAGTGAAGCCCCGGCTTTGGAAACGGAAGGAGTCAGAATAACAATGTTTCCCTCTGTAATGATTATTGACGACGAACCGTCCATACGTCAGTCTTTAAGCGGTCTGCTTTCCGACGAAGGATTCGAAGTAACGACCGCGTCCAACGGCTACGAGGCATTAAAAGCTGTCGAGAGCGATCCGCCGGAGCTTGTGCTGCTGGATATATGGATGCCCGGAATTGACGGTATCGAAACGCTGAAAGAGATCAAAAAAAACAATCCCTTTATTCAGGTGATTATCATCACGGGACACGGAACCATAGAAACCGCGGTGAAAGCCACAAAGCTCGGAGCCTTTGATCTCATCGAAAAACCGCTGTCTATCGAAAAGGTCATTGTTGCCATCAACAATGCTCTGAATTTCAGACGTCTTGAGGAAGAAAACAGATATCTGCGTAAAAAAACTATTGAGAAGAATGCCATCACCGGAAACAGTCCGCGCATCGCGGTTTTGAAAAAACAGATTGCCGTTGCCGCGCCTGCGGATAGCTGGATACTGATCCTGGGCGAAAACGGAACCGGCAAAGAATTGGTGGCACGCACGGTTCATCAGCTGAGTTCGAGGTCCGAACAGCCGCTGATTGATGTCAGTTGCGCTGCCATTCCCGAAGAACTCATCGAAGTTGTTCTGTTCGGTCAGGAAAAAGGGGCATTTTCAGAAAGCACTGCACGGAAAAGGGGAAAATTCGAACTGGCTGACCGCGGAACACTTTTTCTGGATGAAATCGGAGATATGAGCCTGAAAACACAGGCTAAAATTCTCAGAGTCCTTCAGGAACAGAAATTCGAGCGCACAGGCGGCGGCAGAACATTGACGGTCAATGTGAGGGTGATCGCGGCTACAAACAAAGATATTAAAGAAGAAATCGCCAAAGGCAGATTCAGGGAAGACCTGTATTACCGCCTGAATGTGTTTCCGCTCGAGGTTCCGCCGCTACGGGAACGCAGCGAAGATATTCCGGTTCTGATTGAAACCTTTCTTGCCGGGTATGCGGAAAAGCATAATACCCGGAGAAAAAGAATGACGCAGAAAGCCGTAAACTTGCTGTGTTCCTATTCATGGCCCGGAAATGTGCGCGAACTGAAGAATCTTATAGAACGGCTTGTTGTCAGCGCGGAAACCGAGGTGATTGACGAGAACTGTCTTCCCATGCTTTATACCGGAAAAGATTTCAGAGCCGCGGAGGAGAGTCTGCTTTCTATCGCCGATTTCAAAACCGCGAGACAGGTTTTTGAAAAAGAGTTTATCCTGAGAAAACTGATGCAGAATCACAACGATATTTGCAAAACAGCCGCTTCTTCGGGTATGACGGAATCTTTTTTGCTGAAGAAAATGGAAGAACTGGGAATTAAGGTCAGGGGTGAGAGGTAAGGGGTAAGAGGTAAAATGACCCCTGACCCCGAACCTCTTACCTCTGACCTCACATAGGAGTGAGAATTGAGAATTGTCAGCGGCAGTCTTAGGGGAAGAAAACTCCGTTCACTTCGCGGCATGACTGTAAGACCCACCGCGGACAAGGTACGCGAGGCAATTTTTAACATCTTGTCTTTCCGGGTAGAGGATGCAGTTGTGCTTGACCTGTTCGCGGGAACAGGCGCGCTCGGTATCGAAGCATTAAGCCGAGGAGCGGCTTTTGCGGCATTCACAGACAAGGATGCACGCTCTGTTTCCGTAATCGGGCAGAATATCTCCGATCTGGACATTGGCGACAGAACAAAGATTATCCGATGGGATATTGCAAAAAATCTGAACTGTATAAAAAAAATCCGGTCGGATTTCGATCTGGTTTTCATGGACCCTCCATATAACTGCGATCTGATAGTACCGACACTTTTCAATCTCCGTGAAAGCCGCGCTCTGAAACCGGGCGCCTGCATTGTCGCGGAACACAGTGACACGGAACCGCCTCCGTCAGATTGTCCCGGATACGCAATTGCAGACCGGAGAAAATACGGAAAAACCCTTGTCTCATTTTTAGACTATATGATATGAGAAGTGAGAATTGAATATTGAGAAGTGAGAATCGAGAAGTGGAAATTATTTCTCATTTCTCACTTCCCACCTCTCACTTCCTGAAAGGAATCGTACCGTTATTTATGAACAGAACAGCCATATATCCCGGATCCTTTGATCCGGTGACCAACGGTCATCTCGATATTGTCATCAGAGGGCTTACGCTATTTGACAGAATTGTTGTCACTATTTTATGCAATCCGACTAAAAAAACCTTGTTCAGTGTCGAAGAACGGATAGAGATGCTTAATGTCAGTCTGAAAAATTGTCCGAATGTCGAAGTTGACAGCTATCACGGACTGCTGGTTGACTATGCTGCCAAAAGGAACGCCTCCGCGATATTGCGCGGAATGCGGGCAGTATCTGATTTCGAATATGAATTTCAGATGGCTCTGATGAACCGCAAACTGAACCGGGAAATCCAGACGGTTTTTCTGATGACAAGCATGAGGTGGATTTATACCAGTTCGTCCATTATCAAAGAAGCAGCCCGCTTCGGCGGTGATATCAGCGATATGGTCCCTCCGATTGTGGATCAGAAAATAAAAGAAAAATTCAAAGAGGGGTCGGGGAGCAAAGGGTAGGGGTGAAAAATCTTTGCCCCTGTATGGGCGAAAAATCTTTCGCCCCTACCCCTATACAAATATGGATTTATGGCAGCTCAATATTTTCTGCAAGGTCGTGGAACTGAAGAGTTTTTCCAAAGCAGCGGATGCAATTCACCTGTCTCAGCCCACGATCAGCAGTCATATCAAAGACCTCGAAAATCACTTCGGATGCCGTCTGATTGACCGTCTTTCCAAAGAAGCAATACCGACAAAAGCCGGAGAACTTCTGTATGACTATGCCCGCAGGCTGCTCGCGCTGCGTGATGAAACAGAAACGGCTTTGGCAGAGTTTCACGGAAAAATAAAGGGACATCTGGTTATCGGAGGCAGCACTATTCCGGGAGTATATATTCTTCCCCGTGCTGTCGGGGATTTTATGAATAATTATCCGGATGTTACAATTTCCATTATTATCGGAGACACGGAAAAAATCATTCAGGATACCCTTTCCGGTGTTTTGGAACTGGGAGTAGTCGGAGCCGGAACCGGTGACAAACGGGTTTCACAGGAAAAGCTGATTGAAGACGAAATGCGCGTGATTGTTCCCGAATCTCACAGGTGGGCAAAAAGAAAGAGCATCACCGCGGATATGCTTATTAGAGAACCGTTTATTATCCGTGAGCGAGGTTCCGGAACACTCAAATCTATCCAAAACAGCCTCAGCCGCTCGGGTTACAGTATCGCCGACCTCAGAGTTGTCGCCGAAATGGGAAGCACGGAAGCCGTGATTCAGGGGATAAAGAATAAAGTAGGGGTGAGTTGTCTTAGCTGCATTGCCGTATCCGATGAGTTGCAGACAGGTACGTTGAAAGCACTGACCGTCGAGTCATTGGATCTCAGACGATGTTTTTACCTGACGCTATCCGCATATCGGAGCTTATCGCCTTTGTGCCGGGCTTTTATAAGTTTTCTGAGAAAAATGTTTCCGATTGACGGGTAACCCGTTACCTGCAACCTGTCACCTGCAACCTGTTTCAGTCCCCCGGAAGTTGCAAATGAAAGATGAAGAGAAAGACAAAGAAGCCCTTATAAAAGAGCTGAACAGACTGCGCCGGCGGGTGATACAGGCCAAGGTGTCGGAAATCAGGTATAACCGCGCCAGAAAACTCCTGAAAAAAAGCAGGGAAAAATATAGGGCTGCCTTCAAATATGCAAAGGATCCGATGATATGGATAGACACCGGCGACGGCATGATCTCCAATTGCAACAAAGCAGCCGAGGTATTTTTCGGAAAAACAAGAGATGAACTTGTGGGGTATCATCAGCTCACGCTTCATCCCCCGGAATTGGCAGCGTACTATACAGCGGTATTTGAAATCCAGACCGATGAACACTATGATTTTGCTTATGAAAACGAAGGAGAAAACGGATTTTCATATCAGGGGGAGGTGATTGCAAAATCAGGAAAAATCATTCCGGTCCGTGTCTCGGCTTCTGTTGCCTCTGTGGAAAACAAAAGGATTATTCAGGAAATATTCCATGACATCACAAAGTATGACGACGCGGAAAAACAGCGGTCTTTTACAGAACATCTTACAGATTCGATTCCTTATCTGATTTTCTGCAAAGACACGGAAGGCATTTACCGATGGTGCAACACCGCATTTTCAGAACTTGCAGGAATCCATAAATATCAGATTATCGGAAAAACAGATTCTGAAATCTTCCCTAAAAAAGTCGGAGAGGCTTTCCGCAAAAAAGATGAAGAGGTATTTTCAACCGGAAAACCCAAATCCGAGGAAGAGTGGGCAGTATATCCTGACGGCAGAAGCGTTCTGCTGGATACGCTCAGAATCCTTCACAGCAGATCCGACGGCCGCATCATGGGGGTGATCGGCATCAGCCGGGATATCACCGAGAGCAGAAAAATGATGGAAGCCATCAAAAAAGCCGACATCACCAACCGCAAGCATGTCATGGAAGCTTTCAAGAAAGCCACCAAAAATCTCATGGTCGCGCAGCAGCAGCTTAATCTGAAAAATTCCCGTCTGAACGAAACTCTTGAGAAAGTCGAGGAAGCCAATGAAAAAATCATGGACAGCATCCGATATGCCAAAGTGATACAGACCGCGCTGCTGCCCAATTTGGACGGCTCGAATATTTATCTCCCCAACAGCTTCGTGATCTGGATACCCAAAGATGTTGTCGGCGGGGACATTTTTTTCAAGGACGCTTTTGACGAACTGGATTCCTGCGGCTTTGTGCTGGCTGTCATTGACTGTACCGGACACGGTGTGCCGGGAGCTTTTATGACCATGATCGCATCATCCGCACTGAGAAGAATCATCAAGGATCAGGGCTGCTATAATCCTGCCGAAATTCTCAAAGAACTGAATTTTATTGTCAAAACATCGCTTCAGCAGGATAAAAAAACCACCCTTTCCAATGACGGCTTGGATGCCGCGATCTGTTTTGTCTCCGAGAGGAAAAACGACAAAGATTCGCTTCTTCTGACCTTTGCAGGCGCAAGGCTGCCTCTGTATTATGTTCAAAACGGCGAGGTGAATATGATAAAAGGAGACAGAGAGAGTATCGGCTACAAAAAATCCGACCCGGATTTCGATTTTACCAATCATCCTATCAAGGTCGAACCCGGCATGTCTTTTTATATGTCAACAGACGGTTTTGTAGATCAGTTGGGCGGAAAAAAAAACCGCCGTTTCGGTACCGCGCGTTTCAAACATCTTCTGCATTCGAGCTATACGAAACCTTTTGAAGAACAGCGCGAAATGTTTCTCCGTGCCTTTGAAGATTACCGCGGGGAAAACGAGCGGCAGGATGATGTGACAGTTGTCGGATTTTCGTTTAAAAGGGGTGAGGGTCAGGGGTGACCCCGAACCTCTCACCCCTGACCTCGCACCTCTTGTCAAAATATCCCTGCCGTAATCTGAAAATGAATCCCGTCGTCCTGAATATCGTATTCATCGGATCCCGAAACATCTTTCAGGGCGTATCCCCAGCATACTTCCGCACTGATTCTTTTGCTGATATTCCAGCGCGCAGCCAGCCCCGCACTGTAAATCTGATCCGGGTCGGGGTCCTGCTTATTTTTGTTCCATCCCTTGCCGTAATCGAAGAAGGGGCACAGTTGCAGAATTCCGTCGCTTGTCCCTTTGCTCAGACCCGGTACGGCAAAAAGGGCCACGGGAACCCGCCATTCCACCGAACCCATCACGCCGTTGTCTGCGGTGATCTGATTTTCCCTGTAACCGCGTACCGTGGTCCCGCCGCCCATGGAAAACTTTTCGGCAGATACCAGAGTGCTGTCGCTCAACTGCATATTGACACTGACCATTATCTGGCTGTTGAGCGGTTCTATGCGTCTGAGCCATTGGAACTGAATCAGCCATGAGAAAAAATTTCCTTCGAATTCGCCGTCGTCAACAGTTCCCATGTTCAGACTCGAATAAGCCGCGATCACCTGCGAAACACCGCGGTCAACCCATTCCTGAGAAAAGCGTATCACATCGAAATCTGTTTCTCCCTCTGTGTCTGCTCCTGAATCCGGGAAGGAAAAATCTTCGTCAAGCAAAGAGGTTTTGCTGTGACGTTTTTCAAATTCGAGTCCGGCAGCAAATTCGCGGGCAAGAGTCTTGTAAAAGGGATGACGTATGGCAGCCGACCAGGTGTCGGTATCGCTTTTTATGTCCAGCTGACTGAAAGGAGCGGCAACCACAAGGGCTTTTGACCGTTCGGCTTTGAAAGACAGTGTGGTATCACGCCGCGTCAGGGGAACCGTGTAATTCGCCGTATAGTCATCCAAGCCCTCGGTCATTCCGTATCTCAGGGAAACGGAGTCTCCCCATCCGGTCAGATTCAGATGCTCGATTTCTGCTTCTCCCCGATACGCGCCGATGCCCGGGGAATTGTAATTGTTGAATCTGAATGTCAGATGATAAGGTCTTGCCTCGGCAATTTCGACTTTGAGAATCCCCTGACCCGGCTCAAGTCCGGGACCGAAATACGCGCTGATATTATCCACCCGCGGATCCTGCTCCAGAAGCCGGAGATATTGCTGCATGGTGTTGATATTGAAAGGCTTTTTTCCGTCTTCTGTTGCAAGTTCCAGACGTCTGCGGACATAGCCCGCGCGGAGCCGGGTATTCCCGGAAACCTCAATCTGAGACAGTTTTCCCTCAATGATGTGCATAGCGATGATGCCGTCTTTTATTTCCTGATCCGGAATAACCGCGCCGGAATTCCGATACCCGTTGATCACATAATACTGCGTGATTGCGTTTTTGGCTTCATGCAGTTCCTCGGCGGTGATTTCACGGTTTTGATAGGGCTTGAGAATCGCTGACAGAACTTCCTCGGAAAAAACCGTGTTGCCGTCCAGGCGAAATCCTTTGCACAAGACTTTTCCGGCGGCGGATAAACGGTTTGTGTTCTCATCTAACCGCGGCAGCACACTCTCCGCGTCCGCATGTCCGAAGATCAGCAGCAGGCTGATTCCAGCCATTACATAAGCTAAAACTTTTATTTTCAAAATGCACACTCCTTATTTGATCTGAATTGTTTATTTCATTTTTTCTTACCGACGATTTGAGTCTGTTTTAAGCCTGGGCGTTTTACCGTAAAACGACTTTGCAAGTCGTTTTATGTCCGAATCAGGCTGATGAATATACTATAATTCTGTTTTTTTCAACACTGCCTGCTGTTTTTTTTCATTTTTGCACGTCCTCCCCGCGATCAAGAATATTTTTCAGAAAAGTCCCTTTGGCACGCTCCAATTTCAGCATAGCCAACTGAAAACCGTAACGCGATTCCGCCAGTTGTTTCTGCGATGTCACAAGGAGCGTGTTCGCATCTGTCACATCAAGGCTGTCTGCAAGCCCGTACCTGAACTGCTCGGCAACAGCATTGTAATTTTCACGTGCAAAATCAAGCTGATCTTTCAATGAGGTCAGAAGACTCCTGTGGGTCAGAAGTTCAAGCCGCGCCTGCTCTATTTCAAGGGCAATCTGCTTTGAAAGCGATTTGGCGGCAAGCTCTGCCTGCTGTTTCCGCGCAATGCTCTCCGCGACCCCGGCATTACGCATCCCGCTGTCGAACAGGGTAAAATTGAATTTCAGGGACAGGGAAAGACTGTCCCTGCTCGGCGGAGACGGCTCCTGCTCATAATTCAGATATGTTCCTTCCGCCATGATGAGGGGCCAGGACGCTCCGCGTGCAGCCTCAACCGAATTTTCAGCCATTTTTTTGTCGAGATTCAATGCCGCAAGTTCCGCCCGGTTTTCCAATCCTTCTTTTTTCAATGATTCCGGGTTGTCGCCGGAAAAAAAGTTTTCCATGGGACCGGGGTCTGTGATCTCATAGACAGCATCGGGCAGACCCGCGGCATCTGCAAGAAATATTTTCGCAAGCCTCAGCGTATTTTCCGAGCGGATCAGTTCCGATTTTGACTGCGAAAGTTCGGCTTCGGCGCGGTACCATGCTGTTTTTGTAACATCTTCAAGCTTGAGCCTTGCCGAAACAGCCTCTATATGTTTTTTCAGCCGCCCCACACCGGCTTCGGCGATTTCCACGGCTTTCATGCTTCTCAGAACATCGTAATATGCCGATGCGATACTGAAAAGATAATTTTCTTTCACCGCGCGGAGATCATATCTGCTTTTGGCGATGTTGTCTTCGGCTATATCAAGAAGAATCTGTTCCCTGCCGTTCAAGGTAAAGGACTGGGACAGTTTCAGTCCGTAAGCCCCTGACCATGAAGGCTGAAGCGTCATTCCCTGCGAGAGTTTTTCTTCGCTGTATTTTGTGTATTCACCGACTGCCGAAAGTTCGGGTCTGAGCGCGGCGTATGCTTTTTCCCTGTTTTTTTCGGCAATAAATAAATCCTGTTCGGAAATTCCGATCTTTTCCGAAGTCTTGAGCGCGATACTGTAAAGATCGGAAAGCGAATAGGGTTTTTCTTCAGACAGGAATTCCGCGGCTTCTGTACGGCAGAACGCGGATACTATCAGCAGAAGCACTATGATTTTCTGTAACATCTCTTTATGTTTAAAAATTTTTTTTATATTGTCAACAAAAAAAACATCCGGGATTCACAAAAGCGATTGAACAAATTCCCGTTCCCAAGCCGGGGCTTGGGAACGAGGCGGCTTGGAACGAGGCTCAAGCGATTGAACAAATTCCCGTTCCCAAGCCGGGGCTTGGGAACGAGGCGGCTTGGAACGAGGCTCAAGCGATTGAACAAATTCCCGTTCCCAAGCCGGGGCTTGGGAACGAGGCAGCCGGGGCTTGGGAACGAGGCTCAAAATTTATTTATAAACTTCCACCGCGAAAACGATTTGAAAAATCGTTTTACGGGGTCGGAAGTACCGGAAAATTACTTGACAAATTATACAACTCCCCTAAAATTCCATTTTTCCGCCGTCGAATTTTCCGAAAGTGAGAAGTGAGCAGGCTGCCGTTCAAATTCTCAATTCTCACTTTCAACACTCAGGAGTTGAATATGGACTATATCAAAATACGTTTCGGAAAAGATTTTGACTGCTCAGATATCGGGTTCGAAAGAACCATCGAAGATGTTTTGCGTCCCGGCAATCTGATGCTGGGTCCGATGTTCAGGCTGTCCGAAAGGATATGGAAGCCCCAGATGGATATCTATGAAACCCCTGAAGAAATTTTTATTCTCGCTGAAATCGCAGGAGTTGTCAAAGAAAATCTGGAAGTGGAAATCAACGCAAAGGCTGTAAGGATTCAGGGAAACCGGTGTGAAATGCCACGGTCGGCGCATTCCACATACAGACTTGCGGAAATTCAGTACGGTAATTTCGAGCGTATTCTGTTTCTGCCGGAACTCATTGATACGGATAAAGTCAGTGCCACTTATACGGACGGTTTTCTTAAAATCCGGCTTGCAAAATTGCCGCGTGACAGGTCCCATAAAATTCCCGTCTCAGACGGTCAGGGGTAAAAAGCCGCACGTGCAAAAATGACCAATACTATTAAAATGACCAATTCATAGCGGAGGTATCTGATGAGCCAACAGCAGCAGGATATGAATACTGATAAACTGCCTGAAATTATACCGATTCTGCCTTTATTCGACGCAGCCCTGTTTCCCAAAATGGTTCTGCCCCTGATGGTCATGCAGGGAGATTCTGTCCAATTGGTGGATGATGCCATGTCCGGAAACCGTATCATCGGACTGGTGGTATCCAAACAGCAGGGCAATGAAAAAGCGGTTCAGACCCCGGCTGACCTGTATGAAGCCGGTACTGCCGCGCTTATTCTGAAAATGGCGAAAACCGAAGACAACAAAGCCAATCTGCTGGTGCAGGGATTAAGCCGGTTCCGCGTGAATGAATATGTCGCTGAAAAGCCCTATTTCAAGGGACGTGTGACCTACCTCCCGGATACAGGAGAAAAAGACAAGGAAACCGAAGCTCTGATGGCAAATCTCGTAGTCCTGTTCACGCGGATTGCAGAACTGTCGCCGGGTCTTCCCAGAGAAGTGGCGGGCATGGCAGGTTCCATCCATGATCCCGGCATTCTGGCAGATATGATCGCTTCCACCATCAATTCGGGCATTGAAGAGAAACAAAAAATTCTGGAAACAGAAAACATCAATGCCCGGTTAAGAGAAGTGACGCGGATGGCTGCCTATCAGTTGGAACTCCTTGAACTGGGAAGCAAAATACAGAGTCAGGTCAAGGGAGACATGGACAAACAGCAGCGCGAATATTATCTGCGCCAGCAGTTGAAAGCTATCCGCGATGAACTCGGGGAAAAAGACGAACCCGGAGTCGAGATCGAAGAATATCGGACAAAAATAAAAGAGAAAAATCTGCCCGAAGAAGCGCGTAAAGAAGCGGAACGTGAACTGAACCGTCTGGCGCGTATGCATCCATCCTCCTCGGAATATACCGTATCCTCAACCTATTTGGACTGGCTCACCTCTATCCCGTGGAATGAAGGCACGCCGGACAATTTGAATATCCGGAAAGCCGGAAAAGTGCTTGATGAGGATCATTACGGACTTGAAAAAGCCAAGAAACGAATCATCGAGTACCTTGCGGTCCGCAAACTGAATCCCGATTCCAAAGGACCGATTCTTTGCTTTGCAGGTCCTCCGGGTACTGGCAAAACCTCTCTGGGACGTTCCGTGGCAAGAGCTTTGGGGCGTAAATTTATCCGCATTTCGCTGGGCGGTGTCCGGGATGAGGCGGAAATCAGGGGACATCGCCGCACTTATGTGGGCGCGCTCCCGGGCCGGATTATTCAGGGAATCCGCAGGGCAGAATCCAACAATCCTGTTTTCATGCTCGATGAAATTGACAAGGTGGGCAGCGATTTCCGGGGTGATCCTTCTTCGGCTTTGCTGGAAGTCTTAGACCCGGAACAGAATTTCAGTTTTTCCGATCATTATTTGGATGTGCAGTTCGATCTGTCCAAAGTCATGTTCATTACCACAGCCAATATTTTAGATACCATTCCCTCCGCGCTCCGCGACCGCATGGAAGTTTTGCAGCTTCCGGGCTATATGGATGAAGAGAAAGTCAAAATCGCAAACCGCTATCTCATCCCGCGGCAGCGCAAAGAAAACGGACTGAAACCCGAGCAGATTGTATTTTCGACCGGTGCAGTCAAACGCATTATTTCAGATTACACGCGTGAAGCCGGGCTGAGAAATTTAGAGCGTGAAATCGCCGCGATATGCCGAGGAGTCGCGACACGCATCGCCTCGGAAACCGCTGATTCCGTGACGGTCAAATCCGTAAATGTTCCCAAATACCTGGGGCCGGTGCGATTCACATCGGAGATGGCTGAAAGAGCCTCGACTCCGGGTGTGGCTATAGGGCTGGCATGGACCCAGTCCGGCGGAGACATTCTTTTTATAGAAGCAACAGCCATGAAGGGAAAGAAAGGGCTGACTCTGACCGGTCAGTTGGGGGATGTGATGAAAGAATCTGCCACAGCCGCTTTGAGTTTTATCAGGTCCAATGCCAAATTGCTTGGCATTGCCGAAGATTTCTTTGAAAATCAGGATATTCATATTCATGTGCCTGCGGGCGCGATTCCCAAAGACGGACCTTCAGCGGGCGTTACCATGCTGACCGCGCTGGCTTCGCTGCTAACCGGAAAAACGGTGCGGGAAAAACTTGCCATGACCGGAGAAATCACGCTGAGAGGGCAGGTTCTGCCTGTGGGCGGCATCAAGGAAAAAATGCTGGCTGCCCATCGTGCCGGGATCAAAACAGTCATAATGCCCAGACGAAACAAAAAGGATATAGAGGAAATTCCCAAAAAGGTACAGAAAGAAATCCGTTTCCATTTTGCGGATAACATGCCGGAAGTCCTGAAAATTGCTTTGAACAAATAGGGGAACCGAGGCTGTTCTTATCAACCTTCTACTTTGTTACGGAATTTTTTTGCCATGAGAACGATGACATCAGTAGGGTGGAAACCCGCCGTGAAACCCGCGGCCGTCAATATCATTGCTGCCTGCACTTTTTTTCTGCTTTTTTGTCAAGGCTGTTCCCTCAGCAACGAGATGCTTTCCCCGACATCGGAGAGCGTACCTTCACGTTCAGGCGAAGATTCTTTCGCGGGCGAGGCTTACGACATTGAAAAAATATCTCCTGATTCTTATAAAAATGCAGCCTCTCATCTTTATGACAGACCGGGCGCGCCTCAGCCTTCAGATTCCGACGGGACCTGTGCTGTCCGGCCCTACAGGGTCATGGGAAAATGGTATAAGCCTCTGAAACATTCACGGGGATTCAGACAGGTGGGGGTTGCCTCGTGGTACGGGGAAGATTTTCACGGCAAACGTACATCATCCGGCGAGCCGTTTGATATGAACAGAGTTTCAGCCGCACATAAAATTCTTCCAATCGGCACTTATGTCAGAGTCCGCAATCTCAGAAACAACAGAGAAATAGATCTCAGAATCAATGACCGCGGCCCTTTTGTTGCCGGCAGAGTGATTGATCTTTCCAAAGCTGCGGCAAAAGAACTCGGAATTTACGGACCCGGAACCGCAGATGTGGAAGTGATAGCGCTCGGTGCGCCGGCACAGCTGACCGCACAGCTCGGCGACAATCAGCCTTATGTTCCCATAGATTATTACAGCGGAATTTTTACCGTTCAGGTCGGGGCATTCGGCGATCTGGGCAATGCGAAAAAGCTCTGGAAACAGATGGATCAGGCATACCGGCATGCCCATGTCGCTCCTTACTTTCCCCATACGGGAAAAGGACGGCTGTACCGCGTGCTTGTGGGAAGATGCGCCTCGCTGGAACTGGCAGAGCAGTATGAGAAAATCATGAAACAGAACGGCTTTCCCGACGCTTTTCTGATTGCCGAATGAGAATCAGAGCTTGCCTTTGGAAATCTCCGATGTTATTATATATATACTTGTATGGAGGTGCTTATGAAAGAAAGCCGGATGGACCGTATTGAAAAGGGAATGGAAGAGTTCTTCCGGGGAATGGCGGAACTCAGGGAATCTCAGAGAAAAACGGATGAGCAGATTCTCGAACTTAAAGAATCCCAGAAAAAAACAGATGAACAGATTCTCGAACTGAAAGAATCTCAGAAAAAAACGGATGAGCAGCTTAAAAAGACCGTAAAAAAACTGGATGATATCGGCGCAAAGCTCGGAGAAATGGGAATTGTCCAGGGCAAAATTGCCGAAGACCTTTTTTACCGGAATGTGAAGCATGTTTTCGGTCAGAAGAATATCGCATTTTCGGATGTGCGGCGGAATCTGAAGAAAAGGGGAGTTGCCGAATACGACATCGTGGCCGTGGAAAAAGATACGGTTCTTGTGGTTTCGGTGAAAAACAAGCTGGAACGGTATATGATTGACAGCTTTTTAGACGAAAAGCTCCCGAATTTCAGACTGGTTTTTCCCCAATACAGAGATTTCCGGCTTATAGGCGGAGTCGGGGCCCTTGTCATGGACGACGGAGTCGGGCGTTATGCCGAAAAAAAAGGGCTTTATGTGATGACTCAGAACGGAGAGGGCGGAGCAATGCTTGCCAACAGAAAGAATTTCACTGCAAAAGAGTTCTGATTATTCTGATTATCAGGAGGTGCTTTATGAAAGAAAGCCGGATGGACCGCATTGAAAAGGGAATGGAAGAGTTCTTTCGGGGAATGGCCGAACTCAGGGAGTCTCAGAAAAAAACGGATGAACAGATTCTCGAACTGAAAGAATCACAGAAAAAAACAGATGAATCTTTCCGCAGAGTCCATGAAGAAATTCTCGAACTGAAAGAATCTCAGAAAAGAACGGATGAGCAGCTTAAAAAGACCGTAAAGAAACTGGACGATATCGGCGCAAAGCTCGGAGAAATGGGAATTGTCCAGGGCAAAATTGCCGAAGACCTTTTTTACCGGAATGTGAAGCATGTTTTCGGTCAGAAGAATATCGCATTTTCGGATGTGCGGCGGAATCTGAAGAAAAGGGGAGTTGCCGAATACGACATCGTGGCCGTGGAAAAAGATACGGTTCTTGTGGTTTCGGTGAAAAACAAGCTGGAACGGTATATGATTGACAGCTTTTTAGACGAAAAGCTCCCGAATTTCAGACTGGTTTTTCCCCAATACAGAGATTTCCGGCTTATAGGCGGAGTCGGCGCTCTGGTCATGGATGACGGAGTCGGGCGTTACGCCGAGAAAAAAGGGCTGTATGTGATGACTCAGAACGGAGAGGGCGGAGCAATGCTTGTCAACAGGAAGGATTTCACTGCAAAGGAGTTCTGAATCAGGATTGAAGAATCTTCGTACAATCCGCAATCCTGATTCAGAGAATCGTTTAAATCAAAGAAAATCCTGAAAATCAGCGGTCAAAATCAGAAACTCAGGGACAACTGGCTGCCGATTTCATAAGGATCAGCATCATCAGGTCCTTTGTAAACTCCGTCACCTGCAAAGAGATACGCGCCGACCACATCCAGATTCAGACCTTTCACCAGCGTGTAGGTAATTCTCACGTTGGCTTCCCAGCCCAACTCATCTTCGACAGCAGCTCCGGCAATGTCTTTATCCTCTGCCAGTTTGGCATACCAGGCATCCAAAGCAATTTCGAGGCTCTCTGTCGGACGGATGGTGGTTCCCAGATTGGCAGCCATGATATTTCCGATCTGATCTCCGGGAGAACCCGCGGAAACCTGTGTGTCGAAAATACCGTAACCCATGATTTCAGACCAGTAATAGGACTGACCCGCGGGAACCCAGAAGTTTGTCTTATCTTTTTCATCCGGGTCCTGACCTGTGGCATAGAAGAACTGTCCGTGAACATCTGCGGGACCGAAATCCACCTTGGCACCCGCGGCTCCGAGGTATGCCGCGAAATCAACAGATCTATTGGTATCGCTCGCCAAATCCGCACTTCCGCCCTGATAGATGCCGGTCAGCCACAGAGAAGCCATGCCCAGGCTCGCGTCTATATTGAGACCAGCGTAGTACATATCCATTTTGTCATAATCGGAGGTTTCGGACCAGCCTCTGGCATTGTCCGAGTAAACATACATACCGAAGGGATTGACTTTCAGCGATTCGCCTGCACTGAAGGAAGGAGATATCACGAAATAATTCACATCCCGTTTGTTGATTCTGTCAATGTCAAAGGCCCGCATCCATGTCACAGGAACCGACACACCTTCGCCCTCAAAGCTGACTACCGCGCCGGCGAAATCATCATCAAACAGAAGACCGCGTGCCAGAACCGCAGGCTGCACACCGACTTTGAAATTCATAGGACCGAGATTGTAATCTGCATAGGAATGCTTGATCTCAAAGGTTGAACCGTCCGCGCCGATACCGCCGTAATTTTTTCCCTTGCCGACAACAGTTTTGCCGTCGTCGCCGACTATCGGCATACTGCCGTCTCCCCAAGTCGCATTCATTTCAAAACCGTTCACAAATTTCAGGTTTTCATTGACCGCGGCGGTGAAGAAAAGTCGGCTTCGGGTGTCAATCAAAGTGATACGGGCATCTTTGCCTGCCTGATCGTTGATTTTGTCCTTGTCATAGCCGGTAAAGTTTCTGTTGGCATAACCCCTCGTCCGCCAATATCCGCCGAACGAATACTCCATTGCCGCTGCCGGCAGGGTAAAGACTGTGACCAGCAGTCCTAACGCTGCCCAAATTGCAATTTTTTTCATCTTTCTTTCCTCCTTAACGTTAAAAAAATCGGCCCGATTCCCCATAAACCCAGCCTTCCTCTTCTTTAACAGAAAAAGCCGGAAGAGTCAAGCTCCCACGGCTTTTTTTTGCTTAAATCGCAATCTGTCCTGTAGGGTGGGTTTCATCCACCCTACATCAAGCATACATCTTTAGAAACTGAGCGACAGACGTGTACCGAATTCGTAAGGATCGGCCGCACCGTCTCCCTGATACAGAGCATCGCCTGCGAACAGATACGCGCCGATCAGGTCAATATTCAGACCCGGAACCAGCGTGTATGTAACCTTCACATTGGCTTCGATACCGATTTCTTTCTCTTTGGTGGTTTTGCCGTCTATCCGCGTCAAGGCGTCAAGGTCTTCCACCAAGCTGATATACCAAGCGTCCAAGCTGATCTTGAGGTCTTTTGCCGGGCTGATGGTGGTTCCCACATTACCGGCCATGAAACCCGCGGTGTTTCCGTTTCCACCGCCGGGCTGAGCACCCGGAGTCAGTTTGCCGTTTGCCAATCTCGGAATCTGTGCATCAAAAACACCTTCACCCAGTATTTCCGACCAGGCATAATACTGACCCGTGCCGTAAGGTGTGGGAACAAAGAAATGCTCCACATCTTTGTCGCCGGCTTTGTCGTCGCCGCTTGCATAGAAGCCCTGTCCGTGAAAATCGGCGGGACCGAAATTAACATTGAAGCCCGCAGCAGCCAGCCATGCTTTGAAGTCCACAGAATCGGTACCGTCAGTCATCGGGGTGACCAGATCCGCGCTGCCGCCCTGATAGATACCGGTGGCCCAGACAGCGGCAGGTCCGAAATTGCCGTCCAGATTCAGACCGCCGTACCAGCCCTCAAGTTTGTCAAAGCCCTTGGTGGGACCGTATCCGTTGGCATTGTCAGAGAACATGAACATACCGAAGGGATTAACGGTTAAGCCGCTTGCACTGAACGAGGGAGATATAGCAAAAAAATCCACATCCCGTTTTTGAATTTTGTCAATATCAAAGGCTTTGATCCATATAATGGGGAAGCTGAAACCATCGCCGTTGAAGGAAAGAATTGCTGCGGATGCGTCATCATCAAAGAGAAAGCCGCGGCCCAGCGTCAAACCCTGAACACCGACTTTGCCAGCAACAGGGCCCTTGTTGAAATCCACATAAGAGTTTTTGATCTCGAAATTTGCACCGTCCGCGCCGATAGCGCCGTAATTTCTTCCTTTGCCGCTGATGGTGGTACCGTCCGCGCCGACCGTCGGCATACTGCCGTCACCCCAGACCGTATCCATCTCGAACTTGTTCACGAACTTCAGATTTTCATTGAAAACGGCGGTGAAGTAAAGACGGGTCCGGGTATCTATCCACGTGATATCCATCGCGTTACCCGTCTTATATTTCGTATCATCAATTTTGATTGCATCATCTTTCCGGTCATACCCGGTGAAATTCTGGTTCGTGTAAGCTCTGGTGCGCCAGTAGCCGCCGAACTGATACTCCATTGCCGCGGCAGGCAGCGTAAACGCAACGAGCAGCAGGAGACCCAATCCTACGATTGCAATTTTTTTCATCTTCATCCTCCTTAACTTAAACTTTGAAACGCCTAATAATTTTCATCCTGAAAAAAGCACATCAACCCAACCTAATAATTTGGAAAAATAACACAACTGACCCTGCTTCCGTTCCTCTTCCACCCCCTCTCACTAAATCATTTCTCAAAACTCTGAAAAGAAAAATATTATCGCAAACACAATTCTGTCTGATTTGCTAACAGCATAACTTCAATATGTCAAGATTTTTTTGAAAATTAAACAAAGCGGCGGATATGATTTGTCAACCCGAATCGTTTATTTCAGAATCCCGGCAAATATTTTCATTACATATTCAATATCATCGGATGTGATGTGGTAATGGGTAACGGCTCTCAGCCTGAACGGGTCCAGGGGCAGCATCCGCACGCCTTCGCTATTCAATTGTCCGCTCAGAGTCTGTGCAGTCAGATTGCCGCGGGTGATTTCAAAAAAGACAATATTGGTTTTCACCTTTTCGGGATCCGCGGATATACCTTTTATATTAGCCAGCCCTTCAGCCAGTTTCCGGGCATGAAAATGGTCTTGGGACAGACGTTCAGCCATTTCTGTCATTGCAAGAATTCCGGCTGCTGCCAATACGCCTGCCTGCCGCATCCCTCCGCCGACGACTTTACGATTCCGTCTGGCACGTGCAATAAATTCTTTGGAACCGCATACTAAAGAACCCGCGGGCGCGGCTAATCCTTTGCTCAGACAAAAGGACACCGAATCAGCATCACGCGTCAATTCTCGGACATCTGTTTCCAATGCAACTGCGGCATTGAAAATCCTCGCGCCGTCCAAATGAATTTTCAGCCCCTGTTTTCGGGCGATTTGTCCGACGCTCCGCATATATTCGGCATCTAAAGGGCTGCCGTTGCAACGGTTATGTGTATTTTCCAGTGCAATCACCCGCGTGACAGGAAAATGAATATTATCCGATCTGATCGCGGCTTCGATATCCTCAAGATTCAGCTTTCCGTCAGGCTGATTGGGAATGATCCGCGGATGAATGCCGCCCAATGCCGCGGTACCGCCCTGTTCATAGAAAAAAATATGGGACTGATCTCCCAGTATCATCTCATCCCCGCGGCCGCAGTGGGTGAGCGAACTGACTAAATTTGCCATAGTGCCGCTGACCACAAACAACGCGGCTTCTTTTCCCGTACATTCAGCGGCGATTTCTTCCAAACGTCCGACCGTAGGGTCTTCGCCGAACACATCATCTCCGACTTCCGCATCTGCCATAGCGCGGCGCATGGCAGGGGTCGGCTGTGTAACCGTGTCGGACCGAAGATCAATGATTCGCATAATTATCCTTGTGTAAAGCGGGTTTCAAACCCGCTTTACTCGTTCCCAAGCCCCGGCTTGGGAACGCACTTGCCCGGGAAGCCCCGGCTTCCCGTGACGGGAGACGGCCCGAAGCCGGGGCTTCGGGCGCAGATGCGTTCCCAAGCAGGGGCTTGGGAACGAGGAAAGCAGGGGCTTGGGAACGAGGAAAACCCGCTTTACTATCGCGAAACTTGCAAAAAAACGCTTCGCTCTATTTTTGCACTCCGGAGTCAATCTTTGAATCTCCGCCGGACATTTTCTTTTTCCTCGGGAGGAAGACTGTCCCATTTCTCAAGTTTTTCCTGAACATTCCGGCGTTCTTCGGGTGAAAGATTCTGCCACTGATTAAAGCGTTTACGGTAAAGCTCGCGAGCTTCGGGGGAAAGCTCTTTCAATTGATCCATACGGTTTCGCAGAGCTTCCTTTTTTTCCGGGGGCATGGATTCCCATTTCCGGAGTTTCTGCTCAAGCCTTGCTTTTTCCTCCGGAGGCAGATTCCGATAATTTTCCCCTTTATCACGCGCGCTGTTATCAGCAACATCCTGATTTTGCGTTATATACTGCTTTCGGTCATATCTTCCGGCTTCGGCTCCGGACGGAAAAATTCCCGCGGTCATAACTGTGATAAGGAAAACAATCCTCAGATTTTCATACATATTTCCGAACATAGATATTTCTTTTTATCAGAAGATTATTGTTATCCCCGCTGTCAACCGCGTTGACCACTTTCTTAATGGTCTCCATATCCTCCAGCAGTTCCATATTATTTATAACATCAAAATCTTTAAAAATCAACTGTTCTTCGGAATTAATTTTCGACACAGACAGAGCTTTGTCGGAAGCCCGAAATTCGAACCATCCCAGAGCGGCTATCAACAGCGAAGCTGCGGCAAGGACAGGAATAAATGGTCTCAGCCTGCTCCGTTTTCCTTCGCGGGATATTGACTCTTTCCGCAGTATTTTCATAACAGAACGGCTAAGTTCACCCGCGGATTCAGGGGAAAGACTCGGACAGGGCAGACGCAGTCTCAATGTGCCGATCAGATGCCGCAGTTCATCCCTTTCAGCCCGGCAAATACTGCATATTTTCAGATGTTCTTCAAAACCCGCGCGGAAAGCCTGCGCGCCTTCCCCGTAAACATCCAGATACAGCATTTCCCGATAATCATTGCACAGTTTCATTTTCTCACCCCCTTCGATAAGGACTGTCATGATTAAGCGGCAACAAATCCGGCTAATCATTTTTATCATAAAAATCAGCGGTATTCTTTCAGCGCGTTTCTCAGAAAACAGGTTGCCCGGAAAAGATGGCTTTTTACCGTTCCTTCTGCCAGATTCATCACCCCGGCGATTTCAGGAATGCTCATTTCCTCGAATACCTTGAGTTGGAAAACCATGCGCTGTCTGTCCGGAAGATTCATCAAAGTTTTCTGAACCTTTTCGGTAAGCTGACTTCTGTCCAGCATTGCATCCGGATCGCTGCTTTCTTTCATATCCGGATAATTGTCAAAAGATTCATCAGAATCTTCTGTGCCGCTCTGTTCGCGTTTCCATGGAAAAAATATCCTTTTCCAGCGTTGCCGCCGTCGTCTTTCATCTAAACAGGCATTGATCAGAATACGGTAGAACCATGTGTAAAATGATGATTTTCCTTTAAATGTGTTCAATTCCCGGAATACTCTCAAAAATACTTCCTGAGTCAGATCACGCGCTTCTTCGGCATCCCCGCACATCCGGTAAGCGATACTGTAAGCCTTTTGCTGATAACGCCGGATCAGTTCCTCTACAGCGCGCTGATCGTCTTCCTTGGCCCGGCTGACCAGAATTTCATCTTTCAGCACAGAAATTTCTTTATTCAGACTCACTCTTTATCTTTCAGACGTTTGTTACAGAAAAGGGTTTACCCCGTAGGGACACGCCGGCGGCGTGTCCTCAGCATTTGTTCAGCCCTTTCTCGTTCCCAAGCCGGGGCTTGGGAACAAGAAAACGAGAAAGGACATGCCGGCGGCG
>DYRK01001145.1 GCA_020718785.1 Desulfatirhabdium butyrativorans
TTGAACGCGGCCGAGCAAGGTTTCCTGAATCTGTGAGATAACTGCTGTGAATCTCAGCAATCAATTGGGCTGCAAAGGCTTGGAAAAAACACGCAAAAGACCCAGGGGTATTCCTTGGTTTTTTCCAAACCCTTTCGCTCCAATGCCTTGCAGATATTCTTTGCATTTATCGCACGGATTCAGGGGTTTTTTCGGATTGGAAAAACTGAAAAATTTCCGGACAAAGCGGGGGGTGGCAAAAGATTGAATCGACAAAAAAACGCTTTTCGCTAACATAGCCGCAAGAACTTTCTCCCATGGATCCAGCCCTCGAAAAACTCGTCATTCTGCAAGATCGGGACGCTTGCATCCTGTCCCTGAAAAAGGAAATCGATCGCCTTCCCAGCGAGCGCAAACTAAGGGAAAGCAAATTCCAAAAACTCGAAGCCGATTTGCAAGTTGCGCGGTCGCGGTCGAAAGAGATCGAGGTGGAAAAAAAGACGCTACAAGTCGAGGCGGAATCGCGCCGTTCCCAGGTGCTCCGCTACCGCACCCAACAAATGCAAACCCGTAAAAATGAGGAATATGCGGCACTTTCTCACGAAATATCGGTAGCGGAAAAAGCTATCGCCAGCCTCGAAGATCGCGAGATTGCACTGATGGAAGAAGCCGAGGCGTTGGAGCCAAAAATTTCTGCCGCCATGGGTGCGTATCAGGCTGGAAAAAGGCAAATCGAAGGCGAGTTGCAGGCGCTTGATTCTAGGGAACAAAACATCCGGGATCAAATTGCGGGCTTGGAAAAAGAACGGGAGGGGCTTGTTGCCGGAATCGAAAAAAACTACTTGGCTCTTTACGAAAGAATTTTTCGCTCGAAAGGCGGGAGTGCCATCGTTGCGGTCCAAGGGAACATTTGTTCGGGCTGCAACATGAAGATGCCGGATCAAACTGCCGCTAAAGTCGCGGGGAGTGCCTACCTCGTCCACTGTCCCAACTGCGGCAGAATTTTGTTGCCTCAAGACTGAACAGAGGAAAGGTTTTGAGGGGCAACCTCTGTCTTTTCCCGCATTCTGTCCGAAGAATCTCCGGACACGATTTTTGAATCGTGCTGTTACCTGAATCAGTGAGATAACTGCTGTGAATCTCTGCAATCAATTGGGCTG
>DYRK01000420.1 GCA_020718785.1 Desulfatirhabdium butyrativorans
TATGATAAATCAGAATGCAGACATTTCCGACCGTGCGAATCTTATGATGAAAAATTCGGGCAGGTGCCTTGAAAACGCAAATGCCTCCATGTCGGAACTGATCGGCTCAATGGAAAACATTTTCCGTTCCGGCGACAAAACATCGGCAATAGTGAAAAATATTGATGAAATTGCTTTCCAGACAAATCTGCTGGCTTTGAATGCCGCTATCGAGGCTGCCCATGCCGGAGAAGCAGGAGCAGGCTTTGCAGTAGTGGCAGATGAGGTCAGAAATCTTGCGAAACGGGCATCGGATGCGGCAAAAAATACAGCGGGGATGATAGAAGATATGATGAAACGCGTCAGGGAAGGATCAGGTCTTGTTGTCCGAACAAATGAATCTTTTGCCCAAGTTTCCGAATCTTATTTAAAAATCGGAAATATGCTCGATGAAATTGCAACAGCATCCGATGTTCAGGCAAAGGAAAGCACGCTGATCACTGCTGCTGTTGCAGATATTGACAATGTAACCCGGCAGAATGTCTCGGGCTCAGAGGAATCGGCTGCCGCATCTCAGGAACTGAGCTTGCAGGCAGCGCAGATGGAACATATTGTGGAAGAACTGAATATCATAATCAACGGGAATCGTTCTCAGACAAGAGATGAAAAGCAATAATAGTGCCGGGAATCTTTTGTAATCCGGGATTACGCTTTTCGCCGGAATGACTTGCAGGTGTGTTTCCAAGCCGGAGCTTGGGAACGATGAGTAAAACTTTGTGTCACATCTGCGAAATCAGGTATCCGGTACTATCGGGCAGTTCCCCCTCTCAAAGGCAGGGGAGGTGTACTTCCTCCATTAGGCGGAGGGCTACCAGAGTCGTATTTACGGATTTGTGTATCAGGCCGAGCATAGTTAAGGTTCAAGGTTGCTTTGCCGAGCGTAATGGATGAAATCGCATCGGTAAGCAAATCGCCCGTAACCAGATCCGCAGACAGTGTAGGCGAAGCGGACAGTGCGTACAATGTGAAGGTGTAAACCTTCGCGCCGGGTACTTGCGAGCAGGGCGGATTGTATATCAAAGGAGCGTTCCCCCGCCTTTCAGTCGGGTATGCACCGGATGAAAATCCGAAAAAGTCGGGAACGTAAAATCAGTAACTTATGATGATTTACATGGGAGAACCCTCCTCACATGCCCCCAACGTACCGACACCGGTGCTGTTTTTTGCCAAACCGGTCGCTGTTCCCGGAATGCCGTACAATACCCAATTCCATTTGGTCGTCCCGTCGCCGGGAAGCGTCGTCATCATCAATGCGAATTCCTCGGTCCCTTCAGAGACACCAGACCATGACAAGGCAATGGCGGATCCGGCTCCGTCACAGGTGTATTCGAGAGGCAGAGTACCGCCTTCAATGCCGGCATCGCTTGTGAGCGTGAATGAGCTTGTTGTGTCCGAATAATCTCCCGCAAGCTTCTTCAGAAAATAAAAGGCCTCCGGCAGACCGATTTTGCCGTCTCCGTTGATATCCGCTTCTTTGCTGATCGTTATTGCCGGTTCCATACCGGACAGTATCTGTAATACGGAAATAGTATCACTCAGACCATAAGAGACGCTTTCGGAATACGATAAGCCTTTCACATTCATTGCTAAAGAATAAACTGCTGTTTTCGCAGTGATGAATAAGGTCTTGCCGTCTTTTCCCCCGAAACAGACATTGGTGGGATCCAGCGGCACATCTATCGTCTCGATCAGACTGCCGGATGAAGTGTAAACCTGCACGCCATTTTCATTGGTCAGATAGATATTCCCCTCACTGTCAATCGTCATGCCGTCTGATCCTACAGAGACAAAAAGCGTCTTATCCGTCAGGCTTCCGTTTTCGGCGATGGTGTATTTGTAAATCTTTCCCGCGCCGTGGTCCGCCACATAAAGCGTCTTGCCGTCCGCCGTGCCGATAATGCCGTTGGGTCTGGTCATATCCGCGACTACCCGCACGACATTATCCCGTTTGGGCGTGAGATAATAAACATGCTCGCCGTCCTGTACTAACGACGTTCCGAAATAAAGCGGATCGGAAAAATAAACCCCGCCTTTGGAATCAATCCAGAGATCATTCGGCTCATTGAATGTCTTATCGCTGTACTTATCGGCAAGAACCGTAACATTTCCCTGCATGTCAATAGAGACCAGCCGTTTGTTTGCGCCTTGACAGGCAAGCAGATTGCCGCTTTTATCAAAGAAAAGCCCGTTTGCGCCGCCGGTATCTGTCTTGAATGTTGTCAACTGCCCCTCTGTTGACCATTTGTAAATCTTATCGGCGGTAATATCGGAGAAAAAGACATTTCCCGAAGCGTCGGCAGCCGGACCTTCCGTGAATATGAAAGTAGTTCCTTCGGCGATCTTCGTTATTGTCCCGGCAGTAACTCCTTCGCTGCTGCTGCTTGTTACGGTGATACTCTTGCTTAACGTGAGTTCGACATAAAAAAATGGTTGATTTTTAATATTGTCAGATGTATATATTTTTCATTTTAACTTTGCAGGAGGAAGAAATGTCCATGATTTGCATTTATAACTTGTTTTATGATGTTGATAATTTTTGTAATGAACTTGAACCGGCTTTGAATAAAAGCCTTATTGATGAAGGAAAAAAGAAGAGAGTAAAAGAGTCATCCCTTTCTCTGAGTGAGGTTATGACTATAGTTATTCTTTTTCACAGTTCCGATTATCGCCATTTTAAAGCATATTATACCGAATATGTTATTAAATATATGGGGCAATATTTTCCTGGTCTGGTAAGTTATAACCGTTTTGTCGAACTGATGCAGACAGCTCTTCTTCCTCTCTGCTGTTATCTTCAGACCCGGAAAGGAAGAGTTGCCGGCATTTCTTTTATTGATTCCACTCCGATTATTGTCTGCAACAATCGCAGGGATCATTCCCATAAGGTCTTTAAAGAATTGGCAAAATGGGGAAAAAATTCCGTCGGGCGGTTTTACGGATTCAAGCTTCATATTGTTATAAATGAATGCGGAGAGTTATCGGCATTCAAACTGACTCGGGAAATACCGACGACAGAAAGCCCGTTCCCGACATGACCGGACGGCTTTCCGGAAAGATTTTCGGAGACAGAGGTTATATCTCTCAAAAACTTTTTGAAGACCTTTTCCGGGAAGGAGTTCAGCTTATTACAAAAATCAGAAAAAATATGAAAAACAAGCCTATAAATCTTATTGATAAGATACTGCTCCGGAAAAGAGCGGTCATAGAAAGTGTCAGCGATCAGCTTAAAAACATATCGCAGATCGAACATACGAGACATCGCAGTATAGCTAATTTTATGGTAAATCTTATTTCGGGACTGATTGCCTACATATGGAAACCGAAAAAACCTTCTCTCAACATCAATCGCGAACAGCTTCCTGCTGTTTTTTAAATTAAAATTATGTCGAACTCACGTTAAAAATTAGTGTCAGTCCCGTAGGGACTTTTGAAAACAGCCCGGCAATTCATTGCCGGGGCTGCTGATTATCCCGGCGGATTCCGGCCCCGGCAATGAATTGCCGGGCTATTGCCGGTCGTCCCTGCGGGACTGCAAATGAACAGTGTTACTGATTTTTAAACACCCTCTATGGGGATGATCTGTTCCGAAGCTGCTATCCTCAGATCATCTCTGAGATATACATCTCCGTCTTCGTTCGTAAGTTCGTTAAAAGAAATTTTGTATCTGCATTTGTTATCATCGAATTCATACTCATCTTTTTCCAGTCTGTGCATAATAATATCCGCCTGTTCTTCAGGAGACACTTTCTGCAGTTCGGAATACCGGATTTTCCGGAGGTCTCTGCACTGACCGTTGCCGAGTCTCATTGTTCTTACAACTGACCGAAGCTCCGAAATACCTTTCCGGCTCCGGCTGGAGATCACAAAAGTTGCGTCAAGCTTTTCCGCCGGCTTTGTCATATTTCCGGAATTCCCGTATATATCTTTCAGCAAAGCCTGACTCCGATATTTTTTAAAAGCCCGGGTGCTCAGATTCAGATATTCTTTATCGGTAATCATACTGTTCACCCGTGAAGAGATAGTTATTCTCAGTAGTTCCGGTATGGTGCAGGAGATTAGCGAACGCCTCATACCGATTTCTGCCGAAAGTTCTGCGGACAGTTCGGCGCTGTTTGAAATCTGATTTTCTTCAGGCGAGACAGAAATCCTGTATTCCCCTTCAAGTTCCCCCTCGATTCCGACAAACACGCCCAGCTCTGCAACCATATTCAATATCACTTCGGGAACAAACTTCAGGTAGCCCAGGTAAGGCAGCAGACTCTTCCTGCATTCGGCTTCGATTTCCCAGGAAGGCTCAATTCCCGGGCTTGCATTATACCCGACCCGCCATGAGCCGGTTTCTTTCCATGAAGCTTCGAGTTCTATTCTCCCGTCCCACTTATTTTTCTTTACCTTGCAGGGAGTTTCTTTGGGTTTCAGGTCTTCCCGCTCATTTCTTTTTATGCCTTCCTTTTCTTTAAGGCATATCGGCAGGCTGGTTTTGTCTTCCATATATTGCGAAAGTTTTTCTTTCTTAAGCTTAAGGTCTAAAGATTTTTCTGGATATGCAAATATCTCCAACTTTTTCCCGTCTATCTCGGCATCATAGACGCTGTAATTGAGAAAAGCAATAGCCTCTGCCAAGAGATCAGCCCATTTATTGGCCGAACCAACTTCCGGGACCGGAAACAGAATACATTCTGCCGAAAAATTTATTTTCTTACCTTCCTTGAATACCGGCGGCTGTTTATACCGCCCTCTGAGTCTTTTTTCCGTAATCTCCCATTTCAGCGGACAGGTGTTCTCTGAATAGGGTTCCGGCGGAGCAGATTCCGAAACTTTGCAGGTGACATCCCTCGGCGCGACAAGCTCTATTTTTAGCCGGGCCGCTTTACGTCAAAATGAGAATTGCCGATTTGCATGTTGACCCGTATATAAAAGTTCGGTATAAGATTTTTTTCTCGTTCCCAAGCCCCAGCTTGGGAACGCACTTGCAGAGAAGCCCCGGCTTCTCATAAGTGAGAAAACTCGAAGCAGGGGCTTCGAGTACAGATAGGCGTTCCCAAGCCGGGGCTTGGGAACGAGGGCTAATCTCGCAAGGAATGAGGAACAACTCGAAGCAGGGGCTTCGGGCGCAGAGGCGTTCCCAAGCCGGGGCTTCACTGCCATTAAGTTAAGGATAAAAAGCGGATAAT
>DYRK01000421.1 GCA_020718785.1 Desulfatirhabdium butyrativorans
TCTGCGCCCGAAGCCCCGGCTTCGGGCCTTCTCCCGTCACGGGAAGCCGGGGCTTCCCGGCAAGTGCGTTCCCAAGCCGGGGCTTGGGAACGAGAAAACTCAGGCAGTTTTATGTCGAACTCACGTCATTTTAATAAGATCGGCATTTTTGCCCTGCTCCGAAAAGATCATTCGGGTCTGAAAAGAATCAGTTGAAAAACATTCCCGTTTCATTATACAGTATAGCAGATTTCAGAAGAAATTTATATAACCATATAAAAATATGGAATATTTTCCCGTCCGTATGACGGAGAAGCGGAGAAAGCGACAATATGAAAAAACCGAATCCCGAACACATTGAAAAACTTTGCAGCATTATCAACACCTCTCCTTATCCTTACCTGCTTTCCATGAAGCTCTCGGATATCGGTATCGGCTATGCAAAGGTGGAACTGGAAGTCGAAAAAAAACACAGGCAACTGATGGGGGTGGTTCACGGCGGTGTTTTTGCAGCCCTGATTGACACCGTGACTTTTTGGGCAGTTTACTATGCCATTGATGACCCCGGCGCATGGGTAACATCCGTTGATCTCAAGATTAATTATCTTGCAGCCGCTTCGTCAGGAAAATTGATTGCCACGGGCCGGCAATTGAAGGTCGGGAAAACTCTCTGCTATGCGGACGCGGAAATCAGAAATGGAGATGGGAAACTTATGACGCACGGTTCTTCCACCCTGATGATTTTACATGGAAAGGAGCTGACAGATCATGTTCTGGTCACTCCCAAATTCATTGGCGGATGACATTACAGAACATAAGTTTCCTCAGATGCCTTGTTTGCAATACACTGCAATGAAAAGAGAAAGGAAACCGTACCATGCCCGCAGAAAAATTCGATATTGAAGCATTTCAGGAAGCATTGGGAGAACTGATAAAGGCCGACAGCCCGGAGGAGACAGCCTCAGTGGTGACGAAAAATTCGGTGCTGTTGCATGATGAAGCCGAAGCAGAGATTGATAAATTGATAAATAACCCAACTTGCCACCTGTAAACCTTCAGACAGCGGAAAATCGGAGTTTTCGCGAAAACTTCCGTTTTTTCACTTCTGATAATTTCAGACAGTTTTCTGTAGGTGGCAAGTTGGGTTAACGTGAGTTCGACATAAAAAATGATTGATTTTTAATATTGTCAGACGGATATTTTCCTCGTTCCCAAGCCGGGGCTTGGGAACGAGAAAAACCCTCGCGCTCTCTGCGGTTTATCTGCGCCCTTTGCGGCAAGTTTTTTATACGGAACTCAGGCAGTTTTATGTCGAACTCACGTTCCGGAGTGCTAAAATTTCATTTCAGCACTCCGGAGTTCTCGTTCCCACGCTTTGCGTCCCCTACGGTCATTTTCACAGCGACAGCCTTGAAAAAAGTGTAGCAGAACGTGCCGTCCTCACGGTCTGCAATGCCGCGAAGATCGTTTATTCCCTTGTTCCACAGACGCTCGTCTGTCAGTCCTGATTCAATAGCCTGTGCTTTTACGCCCTCCACCATCGGGACAATGGTTTTTCTGACAAAGCTGTCCATCAGCCCGGGTTCGGACTGATCCATATAGAGCATTCTCGGGGACACACGGATATCCCGGAATCTGCTGAACCGGGTGGGCGGAGATAAAACGCTCTGCAAAACACTGACAGATATGTTTGTAATGACAATGAAAGAACAGATGGAGAAGTTAAAGGCTTCTTTAGATACAGGCGATGCGAAGCAGATAAGGTTTTATGCCCACAGTATCAAGGGCATGACCGCCAATATCTCTTCACCTGCCCTCTATGAGACTGCATATCAGACCGAAATAGCGGGAGAGAAGGGCGAAATAGAGAAAGCGCGTTCTCTGACCGCAGAGATGGAATGCCTGTTTGCGGCTTTTTTATCTTTGGCATCTGACAGCGAGAAGTGAACCCTGTTTTTATAAAAAGGCAATTTTCATTTCTCACTTCTCAATTCTCACTTTTAATGAGGATATCCGATGACGTTTGACGATATGAAATTGGCAAAAAAACAGGGTTCGGCTTTCGGCTTTATTCTGCTCATCATGACATTCGCCACGCTTTTCTCTCTGATGAAAATGTCTCAGATTCAGAATGTGATCGGACAGATGAACACAAACCTGATTCCGGGTCTTGAAATCCTGTACGAAATCCGCTCAGACCTTGCCGAATACTGTATGCAGCAGTCATCGGATGCTGATTTTCGGATGAATAAAATCAGAGTGAATATGGACCGTTACGAACCGCTCATTATCTCTGAGGATGAGCGCGGTCTGTATTCGGACCTTCAGGACAGATGGAAAAATTTCCTGAATCGGAATTTTCAGACAAAAGCATCGCTTCCCGACAGTAAAACCCTCTTTCCCGCGTACAGAGAGATCGCCGATATTCTGGATCAGATGATCCGTATAAGAAAAGGATTTTTTGATGCAGCGACCAGCTCCCGCGACACCTATAACGCCACAAAGCGCGTCACCTTTCTTATACTCGGACTGACTCTGCTGCTCTCTGCTCTGATTGCTCTTGTTCTGGTGCGTACTGTCACGGAACCGGTCAGACAGCTCGAAACTGCTGCCCGCCGTGTCACGGCCGGAGATTATACGGTGCATCTGACGATTCGAAGCAGAGACGAGATAGGCCGTCTCGCGGATTCCTTCAATCTTATGACTGACGCTCTCCGCAAAGCAAAAGAGGAGAATGAGTCAAGAGACTGGTTCAAAACCGGTCAGAACGAGCTTAACAAAGCCATGCAGGGGGATCAGGATGAACAGAGTCTTGCGCGGAATGTGATTTCCTGTCTGGCAAAATATCTCAATGCTCAGGTCGGGGTTCTGTATCTTTTTGACGAAGAACATAATGAACTCCGGCTTGCCGGGAGTTATTCTTTTACAAAACGGAAAGGCTTAGGCGATGTCATACACATCGGTCAGGGAATTGCAGGACAGGCAGCTTTTGAAAAAGAAATCATCTCTGTCACCGATATTCCTTCCGATTATCTCCGTATCGGTTCCGCGCTGGGGGACACGGCGCCGCGCAATATTGCGGCATTGCCGTTTCTGTACGAAGGCAGATTAGTCGGCGTGATAGAATTAGGCAGTTTCAAAGAATTCGACGACAAAGTCATTGCTTTTCTGTCAGCCTGTGCGGAAAACATTGCCGTGGGATTCAATTCCGCGCTCTCCGACAGAAAAATAAAATATCTCCTTCAGGAATCGCGGCACCATGCAGAAGAACTGCAAACCCGTCAGGAGGAATTGAAAGCGGCAAATGAAGAACTGACTGCTCAGGCAGAGGCATTGAAAGTATCTGAAACACGACTCATCGAGCAGCAGGAGGAATTGCAGGCTACCAATGACGAACTGGAGCAGAAAGCTCGGTTTCTGGCAAAGCAGAAAGCAGAAATTGCCGAAAAAAATCAGCATCTCGAAGCTGCACAGACTGCGGTCAGGCAGAAAGCCGAAGCTCTGGAATCCGCAAGCAGGTACAAGTCCGAATTCCTCGCCAATATGTCTCATGAACTGCGTACCCCGCTCAACAGTATGCTCATTCTTGCGCGCAGTCTCGCAGACAATGAAAACGGAAATCTCTCGGAAGAGGAAGTTCATGCGGCCAAGATCATTTATAAAGGCGGCAATGATCTGCTGAAGCTCATAAATGAGATTCTCGATCTTTCCAAAATCGAGGCAGGGAAGATGAGTATCAATATTGACACGGTTCCTTTGGCAGGGATTGTTGAGAATGTCAGAAACAGTTTTGAAAAGATGATGAGCGAAAAAGGTCTGAAATTGGAATGCTGTTCGGATGACACTCTGCCGAAAACCATACAGACGGATCAGCAGCGATTGGAGCAGATCATCAGGAATTTTATGTCCAACGCGGTCAAATTCACCGAAAAGGGAACCGTCACTTTTTCTGTCAGACAGCCTGAAGCTGATCTGTTCCAGGGAACCGCAGGGGCGCATAATGTCATAGCTTTTTCGGTAAGTGATACGGGCATCGGTATCCCACAGGACAAACTGTCGGATATTTTTGAGGCATTTCAGCAGGTTAATGGCGGAACTGCCCGTAAATACGGAGGAACCGGACTGGGACTTTCGATTTCACGTGAACTGGCAAAACTGCTGGGCGGAGAAATCCGCTTAAAGAGTGAAACAGGAAAAGGCTCGTCCTTCATCCTGTATCTGCCGATTGACGCTTCCCGGAATGCAGTACCGGAGAAAACCGCTGTGCCGGCAGAACCGCCTGTTGCCGAAAACAAAGTCCCCCCTTTTCCCTCGTTCCCGCGCTGCAGCGCGGGAACGAATTTCCTTATTGTGGAAGACGATGAAACCATGAGGAAAAGCATCAGACAACTGATTGTCTCGGGCGGGGATGCAAACATCACCGAAACCTCTGCCGGCAAAGAAGCTGTTGAGGCTTTGGCAGCCGGAAACTTCGACTGCATGGTGCTGGATCTCGGGCTTCCGGATATGACAGGCTTTGAACTGCTTGACAGATTGGAGCAAAGCAGTATTCCGCCGGTAATTGTCTATACGGCAAGAGAACTCAACCCGGAACAAGAAGTACAACTTCGCAGATATTCGGAGACAATTATCGTCAAAGGGCCCAAGTCCGAAGACCGGCTCATGGATGAGATATCGCTGTTTCTGCATCGGAAACCACGCGGAAAGAAAAACCGCAGGATCGTCCCTCCCCGGAATAAAGACAGCATGTTTTCAGATAAAAAAATCCTTCTGGCAGATGATGACATGAGGAATGTTTTTGCTTTGTCGAAAATACTGAGCGAAAGAGGCATGAAGGTGCTGAAAGCCGAAGACGGGGTGAAGGCATTGAGCCTGTTGGACAAAAATCCGGAAACCGATCTCGTGCTTATGGATATTATGATGCCGGTCATGGACGGTTATGAGGCAATGAAAAAAATCAGGGAACAGGACCGGTTCCGGAAACTGCCGGTGATTGCTCTTACAGCAAAAGCAATGATGGCTGACAGGGCAAAATGTATCGCCGCAGGAGCCAGCGATTATCTCACAAAGCCTGTGGATACGGAACGTCTCCTTTCCATGATGCGCGTGTGGCTCTATCGCTGAAGTTTAACAGGGATTTTCGGGATTAGAGGATTTGCATGATTTCGGTTTCACTGTCCCGCCGGATGTTTTTGTCCCCTCCACTCAGAAAGATTCCCGCAGAATCAGCT
>DYRK01001146.1 GCA_020718785.1 Desulfatirhabdium butyrativorans
AATTTTTATCAGAAGCGTTCACCGTGCCATGCGGCGGTTCAAAGGGAAAAAATAAATTTCTTTCCGTATTCTTCAAGGAGGTATCAGCCATGAAAAAAGAGCGATACATCAATCCGTTCACGGATTTCGGATTCAAAAAACTGTTCGGCGAGGAAGCCAACAAAGACCTGCTGACCGATTTTCTGAACGAGCTTCTGCGTAAAGAAAAAGGAAACATAAAAACAATCACTTATCTGAAGAATGAGCATCTGCCGTATTTCGGAGAACGGAAAGCCATATTCGACATCTATTGCGAGAACGAAGTCGGAGAGAAATTCATCGTCGAGATTCAGAAAGTGAAGCAGAACTTTTTCAGAGACCGCACGGTGTATTATTCAACCTTTCCGATTCAGGATCAGGCGATACAGGGGGAGTGGAATTTCAGACTTCAGGCGGTTTACACGGTCGGGATTCTGGATTTCGTGTTCGATGACAGAGATAAAGACAGAACAGTCGTTACCGAAGTGAAACTCATGGATACGGAGAAAAAAACCGTATTCTATGACAAACTGACATTCATCTATCTCCAGATGCCGAATTTCGGCAAAACCGAAGATGAACTTGAAACACATTTCGACAAGTGGCTGTATGTGATAAAAAATCTGCACAGACTTCAGGACAGACCCGCCAAACTTAGGGAGCGGGTATTTGAGAAACTGTTCGGGCTTGCCGAGATCGGGAAGTTCGGTTATGAGGAACGGCTGGAGTATGAGGATAGCCTCAAGGTCTATCGGGATCTGAAAAATTCTCTGGATACTGCAAAAGATGAAGGCAGAGCGGAAGGCAGAGTGGAAGGCAGAGCGGAAGGCGAAAAAATCGGGATCGAAAAAGGCGAAAAAATCGGCAGGCTGGAAACTGCAAAAACCCTTCTTTCTATGGGCATCCTGACAACGGAGCAGGTCGCTCTGGCAACCGGGCTTGCTGTTGAAGAAATCGCAAAGCTGAATCAGGATTTCGGGATTACCAAGATTGAAAAAAAAATCCCGGTAATCCTCTGATCCTGTGAATCATGGTTCAGACTACTACCTCAACCCCGCCACTTTCTGAAGATTGATAATCACATCCTCAATACCGATGCGGGTTCCGCTTATCGTCAGT
>DYRK01000036.1 GCA_020718785.1 Desulfatirhabdium butyrativorans
AAGCCGGGGCTTCCCCGGCAAGTGCGTTCCCAAGCTGGGGCTTGGGAACGAGAGATAAGCCCGGGGCTTGGGAACGAGAAAAAGCCGGGCTTGGGAACGAGAAAAGAGTCTGCAAAAATTTTTCTTTACTTTTTTAAAAAATGAATTTAATACATTTTATGATTATCCTTTTCAGAATATGTCTTATCATTCATCAACCGCATCAAGGAGGTGTTCATGGAAAAGGAAAAAAGAAATTTTTACGAAAGACTGGAGCAGAAAGGCGTCTCACGAAGAGACTTTATGAAGTATTGTTCGGCTCTTACGGCGACAATGGGTCTTTCGGCAGGTTATGTTTCAAAGGTGGAAGAAGTTTTTGCCGCGCCCAAAGAACGCCCGCCGGTGGTATGGCTCCATTTCGGAGAATGCACAGGATGTTCGGAAGCATTGCTGCGCTCTGTTTATCCTTATCCCGATGATCTGGTGCTTGAAATTCTTTCCATAGAATATCATGAAACCATCATGGTCGCGGCTGGAGAACAGGCTGAAGAAAATCTTCACGCGGCGGTCAAAAAATACAACGGGAAATTTATCTGCGTGGTAGAGGGTGCTATTTCCACAAAAGACGGCGGTATTTACGGAAAAGTCGCGGACAGAACTTTCCTTGAAATCGGAAAAGATATCTGCCCCAAAGCTGCCGCTGTGATATGTCTGGGAACCTGTTCCTCTTACGGAGGAGTGCAGGCAGCCAAACCCAATCCCGGAGGATACAAAGGCGTGGGCGACGCGCTGGGAATCAAAACCGTGAATGTGCCGGGATGTCCGCCCAATCCCGTTAATTTTGTAGGGACTGTTGTCAATTATCTCCTCCTCGGCAAACTTCCGGCTCTCGACAATCTGGGACGTCCTTTGTTTGCCTACGGAAAAACCATCCACGATCAGTGTCCGAGAAGGTCCCATTTTGAAAATGACGAATTTGTCACCGACTTCGGCGCGCCGGAAGCTGCCCTGGGATACTGTCTTTACAAAGTGGGATGCAGAGGTCCCGAAACCTATAACAACTGCCCCACGGTAAAATTTCAGGGCGGCACGAGCTGGCCTGTTCAGGCGGGGCATCCCTGCATCGGATGCAGCGAACCGGATTTCTGGGATAAAATGACCCCGTTTTATCAGGAAATGTGAATCCGATGACAGGTGACAGGTAACAGGGTAACAGGTGACAGGTGACAGGTAACAGGGTAACAGGTAACAGGGTAACTTGCAACCTGCAACCTGCAACTTGCAACTTGCAACTTGCAACCTGCAACTTGCAACCTGCAACTTGCAATCCACTGGGAGGAGATAACAAATGGGTACAAGAATAACTGTAGATCCGATTACCAGAATAGAGGGACACCTCAGAATCGAAGTAGAGGTGGAAGACGGCAAAGTCAAAAATGCCTGGAGTTCAGGACAGATGTTTCGGGGCATTGAAATGATTCTTCAGGGACGGGATCCTCGGGATGCCCATCATTTTGTCCAGCGTTCCTGCGGAGTCTGCACCTATACTCATGCGCTGTCGTCGGTGCGTGCGGTGGAAAATGCTGTGGGAGTCAAAATACCGGAGAATGCCCGCATCATGCGGAATCTTCTTCATGCCTCACAGTTTCAGCATGACCATCTCATTCATTTTTACCATCTTCACGCGCTGGACTGGGTGGACATTGTCAGCGCGCTCAAAGCAGACCCGAAAAAGACTGCGGAACTTTCTGAAAATGCAAGCAATGCCCGCTGGGGCGGCACAGCCTATTACAAACAGGTTCAGCAGCGGCTTCAGACATTTGTTGACAGCGGACAGCTCGGTCCCATCAACAATGCCTACTGGGGACATCCGGCTTACAAACTGCCGCCCGAAGCCAACCTCATGGCTACCGCGCATTATTTCGAGGCTCTGCGTCTCCAGTCCCGTACCGCCAAAATGCACGCCATATTCGGCGGAAAAAATCCCCATGTGCAATCCCTTGTGGTGGGCGGCGTCACTTCGGTAAGAGACCTGGATCCGGATCGGATTTTCCAGTTCCTGTATCTCTGGAAGGAGACTCAGGAGTTTATCAGGAATGTGTATATTCCCGATCTGCTGGCAGTCGCGTCTTTTTATAAGGACTGGGGAGGAATCGGCGGCACGACCAATTTCCTCGCGTGGGGCGATTTTCCTGAAAGCGAAAACGAGGCGGAGAGTCTCTTTATGCCCGGCGGTCTGATTATGAAGCGCGACATTAAAACTGTCGGAGTTCCGGATCAGCAGAAAGTGACCGAAGATGTCACGCGCGGATGGTATGAAGACGGCGCGGCGCAGCATCCTTACAAGGGTGAAACCAAGCCGAAACCCGGGGATTACAAACCGGATGACGGCAAATATTCATGGTTCAAGGCTCCGCGCTATGACGGAGAACCCTGCGAGGTGGGTCCGCTGGCAAGAGTTCTGATCGCTTATGCAAAAGGCAAGAAAGAAATTCAGGAAGTTGTTGACAGCACCCTCAAAAAATTGGATATTCCGGTCACAGCCCTTTTTTCCACGCTGGGCAGAACCGCTGCCAGAGGGTTGGAAACCGTTGTCATCGGCAATGTCATGGAAGGCTGGATTATGAAGCTTTTCGAGAATGTCAAAAAGGGCGATACCAAAACCTATCAGTCATGGGAAATGCCGGATAAGGGCATGGGCTTCGGACTGAATGATGTTCCGAGAGGCGCGCTGGGTCACTGGATTGAGATTGAAAACAAAAAGATCAAGAATTATCAGTATGTTGTTCCTTCGACCTGGAATCTCGGTCCCAGAGACGGCAAGGGAAAGCCCGGTCCCGTGGAAGAGGCACTGATCGGAACCCCGGTTGCGGATCCGAAACGGCCGCTGGAAATTCTGCGGACTGTTCATTCTTTTGATCCCTGTATTGCCTGCGGCGTCCATGTCATTGATCCGCAATCCAATCAGGTTTACAAAATCCGGGTGATATAAGCTTTAAACGCAAAGAGCGCAAAGGAGTAAAACGATTTTGCAAATCGTTTTTATCAACACGACGATTTGCAGAATCGTCCTCTGTCTTTTCTCGTTCCCAAGCCCCGGCTTGGGAACGCACTTGCCGGGGAAGCCCCGGCTTCCCGTGACGGGAGACGGCCGAAGCAGGGGCTTAGGGCGCAGATGCGTTCCCAAGCCGGGGCTTGGGAACGAGGAAAAAGATATGAGCGCGGACAAAAGAACCCGCTATCTCGCTGAAATAAGAGAAAAAGCTCTTAAAAATGAGCGTTCCATGCTGGCCGCAGAAAGAAAAGAAGGTATCAGAGAAGGCAGACAAGAAGGTATAAAAGAAGGTATAAAAAAGGGCGGACAGAACACTGCCAGAATGCTTCTGAAAATGGGAGTACTTTCGCCGGAGCAGATTGCACAGGCTACCGGATTAAGCACAGATGAAATACGCCAATTACAGGAATCGGAAAAATGATAGGATTTGGTGGATTTTAATGTCGGACAATAACATTGTATATGCTAAAAAAGCGTTGGATAGTCTTATATCAAAGCAGCGTGTTCATATGTATAAGCCGATTCAGGTGGCTGAGATTCTTTACCATGTGAGATGCAATGGATTGACATATAATCAAGTCAGGAATGATCCTGAAATGTATCGTAATCCATCTAAACATTGGCGTGACAGCGTTACTCGCCGACTTCTCGATCAGGTTTCGACTTCATCTCAAAAATTTCAGGATAATCTTTTTGAAAAAAATGCTATCCATCCTGAAATATTGGCTATACTTGTGCAAGCGAATATTGACGGTATTGTCGAACGCTATATTTACCAAAAATTTCAGGAAAGGCAGTCTCGAATTCTAAAAATTGGCAGAATACTTGACAGTTCAACAAAGGAGAATTTCGATTTAAGTTCGTTTCTTTCAGAATTTGTAACTGAAAAGAGTATAAAACGCAGCATTGATAAAGTGTTTGAAATCGTAGTCTATGCATTGTTTAATACGCTTGTCAAACATTTGAATGTTATCATTACTGTTTCAGCTAATCCGATAGAAATTAATTTACTAAAAGATTTCGAAGAGTTTGCTCGTTTACTGCTCAATATAGATGTTAAAAATCCGACAATAAGTTTTCCCGCTAAACTGTACCGCGCAGGTGTTACAAACGCGGCCGACAGAGGATTGGATATGTGGGGAAATTTCGGACCCGTTGTACAGGTCAAACATCTTACCCTTACAGAAGAACTTGCAGAAGATATTTCCAGCGGAATTGCTTCTGATCAAATTGTAATTGTCTGCGTAGATGGTGAAAAAAAAATTATAGAGCGTATATGTCAGCAATTAGGTCATCGTATCCAAGGCATCATTCTTCAAAGCCAGTTAGTAACATGGTATGACTCGGGATTACGCGGAGATTTTTCAAAACGATTGGGCAATGATTTATTGAAAGGTTTACGGCAGGAATTTCGCAATGAATTTCCGTTTAGCAACACCTTTGAACCTTTTTATAATGAAAGAGAATACAATAAGATATATCAGCCTGATTCTCTTTTCTGGCTTGAAGATTGATTATGAAAAAAATTGCAGATTCTTACACCGAAGATATCATAAGCAGATTAGCTCAGGATGAAACCGGCAAACGTCAACATTATCGTCCTGTGTATTCTCTGCATAAGTGGTGGGCGAGGCGTCCCGGAGCTTTACTCCGCGCTGTTATCCTTTTGGCAACAAATTCGACAGACAAGCTTTTTATGATAAACGGCGGGTCATTATCTCCGTACAGTGACTATTTCAAACCATACGACTTAGAACATATTGTGATCTTCGACCCTTTTATGGGGGGAGGAACGACACTTGCCGAAGCCAACCGGCTCGGTGCTAAAGTCATCGGCTGCGATCTCAATCCCGTGTCTTTCTGGATCGTGCGTGAGACACTCAAACCCATAGATTTGGAAAAGCTGCACACGCAATTTAAAATTTTGGAACAGACTGCCGGTAAACAAATTCGAGGGCTGTATAAAACCGGATGCATCCGTTGCAAAGCTCAGGCTGACAGTCTGTATGTATTCTGGCTACGGTCTGTGAAATGTATGCATTGCAATGAAGAAGTGTCTTTGTTTAAGCGGACATTGCTGAATACCGGATTAAGCAGGACAAAGACGGTTTCTTCTGCCAATCCCGCGACGGTTTTCTGTCCCAAATGCTTTGCGCTGAACGAGTGGAACGGCGAGTCCGAATGTCTGTGCAAATCCTGCGGCGATGTTTTTAAGCCGCAGACCGGCACATATAATAAAGGCGTTTATACCTGTCCGCACTGCGGGAAAGAGAATCTGTCTCTTATCAGTACACTGAAAACCGGTCAGAAATTAGGAGAAAAAATTCTGGCAATCGAATACGGGTGTCATATCTGCAAAGACAGGTTTTACAAATCTCCGGATCAGGCAGATTCAGAGAATCTCTTATCTGTCAGGCAGACATTCGAACAAAGCAAAGACAAGCTGATTTTTCCGAAACAGAAAATTTCGGAAGGCGCATCGTCTTTGCGATGGCGAAAACATAATTTTCACTATTACCATGAAATTTTCAATGAACGCCAGATACTTGCATTCAATTATCTGATCAAAGCGATTCGGACAATCCCCGAAGAGGAATACCGGAATGCCTTTCTGACAATATTCTCCAATTCGCTGGAATACAACAATATGATGACGCCATATAACTATCCCCATCGGAAACTGCATCATCTCTTTAACTACCATGCACTTCCCCTGACCACGACGCCTGTGGAAAATGTGGTCTGGGGGAAAGGCAGAGAAGGCGCCGGAACATTTGCCAATTGTTATTTCCGATATGTACGGGCAAAAGAGTACTGCCGGAATCCTTATGACAGGTTTAAAGATTCACGGGGTTCGGTTCAGACTGTAGAAGCTGAAAATGAAAATATATCAGCATGTTTTGTATCATCATTCGGAGAATTGGAGAAGACCCCGAAAGGCGCTTTGCTGTTCTGCGGAGATTCCTCAAAACTGCCTTGTGTCCCAAATAATTCCGTTGACTTTGTTATTACTGATCCTCCTTATTTTGACAGTATTCATTATTCCGAGTTATCCAATTTTTTTTATGTCTGGCTCAAATCTGTTGCCGATCATCATTGTTTTATGCCCGAGCATGTTCCAACCGAGCATGAAGCCATCGGGAACGCGGGAACGGACAAAGGGGAACATGAATATCGGAACCTGCTGGTCTCTGTGTTCAAAGAAAGCGAAAGAGTATTGAAAAAGGAAGGGAAACTTATCTTCACGTTTCACCACACCCGATGGCAGGTCTGGTGGACTATCCACAGCGCAGTCACTGAAAGCGGTTTCCGTATCATTGATTATTTTCCTGTGATGAGCGAATATAAAGTCAATCCGCATATTCGGAACAAGCAGGCATTGGATATGGATTTGCTCATTGTCTGTCAGAAAAAAGAAATGCCGGTTGAAATCCTGTCTCATTCGCCCGCAGAAGTTTTGCAGCGGGTGACAGGAAATCTGCTCACTGAACCCGGAACTTACAGTGATAACAGACTGTTTCTTCATTTTATGGGAGAATTGCTGAAAACTGCGGGTTCGGTGCATGAGAGCGAAACGCTGACATACAACTGGTTTTCAGAGGCATTGACTCATTTTGACGAATTTCTTTCAAAAATTGACCGGACTCGGCATAAGTCTTATGAATTTCCGAAATATCATCAACTGAAACTGTGTGAGTCTTATTCTTAATTCATTGAAAATAAAGCTATGTCTCACTCATTACTCAACTATTTTTCCTACAGCAGATTGTTAAAGGCAATGCTGCGCCGGCCCATGACGGTCATTGCGGCGATTGCAGCGGTCACGCTTTTTTTTGCGCTGAATCTTCACAGGCTTTACTTCAGCAGTTCTGTGTATGATTTTGCCGTAAAAGACATTCCTGAAACAGCGCGGTATGATGACTTCAAAAAAATATTCGGATCCGACGAGATCATCCGGATAGTTGTCAAAGGGGAAAATATCTTTGATCCTGCCACATTTCAGAAGCTTGAACAATTGGCCCGGGCTGTTTCCGAAATCAAAGGCGTGAGACGGGTGATCAGCCTTCCGGACATCAAAAAATCCGTTGACATCAGCGGTAACTGGGATTTGCAGAAATTCGCCGAGATACTGAAACCGGCAGCACTGTTCCGCCGCAATATTATCTCGGAGGATCACAAAAGCACTGCCCTGACGCTGCTGCTGAAAAACGACGCGGATGAGAAAGCCGTCATTCACGATATCTCAAGGCTCATAAACGACAGCGCATGGCTCAAAGGACTGACTGTCTATCAGATCGGGATGCCGGTGGTCTCTCAATCCCTTGCCGAGTTCACCGAAAAAGACTTTTTCCGGCTCCCGCCGATTACTTTTCTGCTGATTGCACTGATGCTTTTTCTCCTGTTCAGAAACCTGCCCTGTCTGCTGCTGCCTATTCTCTGCGTAAGTCTTTCGCTGATATGGACATTCGGACTGATGGCTCTGCTGAATATTCCACTGTCCATGCTGACTATGGTTGTGCCGATATTTCTCATTGCCGTAGGAATGGCTTATTGTCTCTATATCTGCGCCGAATATCTCCGGCAGTCCCGGGATGCCGATTCCCGGACCGACGCTGTATTCTCAACCTTTTCCGAAATGGCTCTTCCCACTGCACTGGCGGTTTTTACCACAGTGGCGGGGCTTGGCTCCCTTCTCATCAACCGGATCACGGCTATTCACGACTTTGCCTTATTGTCCTGCTTCGGTATCATGAGCCTGCTGATTATTGCTCTGACGCTGTTTCCCTCGGTATTGGCGCTTCTTAGGCGTCCTGCCGTAACCGGAAACAGCCTGGGTTCTCATTTTTCATTTCTCACTTCTCGCTTCTCATTTCTGAATGTCATTATTCAGCTTAACTTGAAATATCAGCATATTACATTTCCGGTGATCGGTATTCTCGTTATTTTTTTCGGTATCGGCATTTTCCGCCTTCAGGCCGAGACCAACCCTGTGGATTATTTCAAAAAAGACACTCCGGTCAGCCGCCATTTCCATGACATCTATCAAGACCTTTCCGGAAGTTTTCCCGTCAATGTGGTCATGGACGGCGCGGCCGAGGATTATTTTTACCGTGAGCCGGATCATATCCGTCAGATTGCCCGGATTCAGGAATTTCTCGAAACCCTGCCGGGCGTTGACAAAACCGTATCTTTTGCCGACTACATGAAATTGGTCAATTATGCGCTAAACCGGTTCGACCCCAAGTATTACGCGCTTCCGGAAGAATCTTTTGAAGTCAAAATGCTTATCAATAATTATAAAACCATGCTGGGAGAAGATATGCTTTCGCAGTTTATGAGTCCGGATTTTTCAAAGGCGAATATTCTCCTGCTGACCCATGTTTCGAGTTCACGTGATTTTCTCGGAATTCAAGAAAAAATCCTCAATCATGTGCGAAAAAATTTCCCCAAAAATCTGGTGTGGGACGTTACCGGCTTCGGAATGGTCATTTCCGCAAGCAGCGAAATTCTGGTCAGCGGACAGATCAAAAGCTTTTCATTGACCCTCACTCTCATTTTCGCTATCATGTTTCTGCTATTTCTTTCAGGCAAAGTCGGGCTGATTGCCATGCTCCCTGCTACCTTTCCTATTATCATTGTCTTTGGCCTCATGGGATGGACCGGCATCAGACTCTCGGTGGCAACAAGCCTGATTGCGAGCATTGCCGTAGGGCTGGCGATTGACGACATTATTCATTATCTCGTCAGATACAGCCGGGAATTCAAAAAAGATCTGGACAAAGACAGGGCATTGAGAGATACGGTCACAGGGGTGGGAAGTCCGATTATTTTCACCTCGCTGACCATCAGTATGGGCTTTTTCATCCTGATTTTTTCTCATTTCAGCCCCACGGCAAATTTCGGTTTTCTCATGGTGGTCACTATGCTGCTGGCGCTGGCCGGCGATCTGATTATTCTCCCCTCGCTGATGCTGCATGTGGAATTGGTGAGCGCGTGGGATATTCTCCGGCTCATGCCCACGCTGGGCGGTGTATCCGCGGGAATTGCCCATGAGCTGAATCAGCCCCTTACAGTCATCAAAATGGGCAGCGATATCCTGAAAATGATGGTTCTACTGGAAGGCGATATTCCGAAAGAACAATTGGCTCAGGTAGTGGATGAAATCGGGATACAGACAGAGCGGGCCTCGGAGATGATCGGCCGTCTCAGCGCACTCGAAGGAAAGCCGCATTTTGCAAGAGAAAAAAGCGATATAAACAAAGCTGTGAGAGATACGCTGGCAATTGCGGGACATCAGTTGAAATTGGACAATATCGGGATGAATTTCTTTCCGGATGAAAGCCTTCCGCCAGTTCTGGCGCATAACAATCGGCTGGCGCAACTTATCTTCAATCTTATAAACAATGCCGCCGAAGCCATCAAAGAGAAAAACCCGGCTGAAAAAGAAAACCGGCTGATTACAATCCGTACTTTTCAGGAAGGAAACCGCGCAGCCGCAGTGATTTCCGACACCGGCATCGGCATTCCCGCTCCGATCAAAGACAGGATTTTCGAACCATTTTTCACTACCAAAGAGAGAGGAAAAGGCAAAGGGCTGGGACTTTCCATCAGCAATGAGATTGTCAGAAGTTACGGCGGACGTATAGCTGTTCAGAGTGAAGAGGGAAAAGGAACCGTTGTCAGCGTGACCTTTCCCCTGTATGAGAGACAATGATGAAGCCTTTGACGCCTGAAAATTTTTTACAGATACATTCGGACACGCTCCGTTCCCTGATCAAAGAAAATAAAAGGCTCGGGAAAGAACTCCGGAATACCCGAAAAGCATCGGAAGTCAAGGCTGCCGACATTACATATTCGGAAAAAGAATTCCGTGACAAAGAACGTGCGGCAATATCAGCCGTAATCGAATCGGAAAAAAAATACCGCTCCCTGTTTGACAGCGGTCCCAATCCCATCTTTGTGGTTGACAGGCAGACCTTTGAAATTTTTGACGCCAATCCCATGTCCGAAACAGTATATGGCTACACAAGAGACGAACTGATCGGCAGATGCTGTACAGATATCTGTGTCATGGGAGAGGAACACAGAAACGCAACGCCGGCTCAGATGAATATCTTTTTCGGCAATTGTGAGGAAAGCCGGAGAATTCAGCATTATAAAAAAGGGAAAAAGCCCTTCTATGTGAAAGTCAAAACCTGTCCGATAACTTACAAAGGAAGAAAAGCCTTTATCCTTGCCGTGACCGATCTTACCGGGATGATGGAAAAAGAGGCGCAGTTGATTCAGGCAAATAAACTGACCGCTCTGGGGGAGATGTCAGCGGGAATCGCCCATGAACTGAATCAGCCCCTGACAGCCATCAAACTGGGGAGCGAATTCCTGAAAATGATGATGGAAGAGAAACGGCAGACAGATCAGCAGGATTTGTCTGAGGTAATCCATGAAATAAGCGATCAGGTGGACAGAGCATCCCAGATCATCAACCGCCTGAGAGCATTCGGCAGGAAACCGGATTTTATAAAAAAAGCCAAAGAAAGAGATGTGAATGCGTGTGTCAGAAATGCTCTGGCGATTATCGCTCATCAGCTGATTTCAGAGAATATAACAGTGAGATTTGATTCGGATGAAGATATTTCTCCTGTTCCGGCTCCTGAAAATCTTCTGGAGCAGGTGATCTTCAATCTGATAAGCAACGCCCGCGATGCCCTTGTACAGAAAAAGACGGCGGACAGCGAGTCTGTCCTTATGATTGATATCCGATCTTTTCAGGAAGGAAATCAGGTGGCGATTGTCATTTCAGATACCGGCACAGGGATTCCCGCAGATATCAGAGACAAGATTTTCGATCCGTTTTTTACTACCAAGGAAGTGGGTAAGGGTATGGGAATCAGCCTTTCCATTGTTTACGGAATAGTCAAAGACCTTAACGGAGACATTGAGGTTCAGACCGAAGAAGGCAAGGGAACAGCCTTCAAGCTTACATTTCCTTCTGCTGGACCTCCCGGAAAATGATATGTCCGAAGATGACGGAGGGTTGACAACTTTAGGAGTTACGCAGTTGCATAATTTTTAACCGCTGATGAACGCTGATAAACGCCAATTAATCAGGAAAATAAATTCAAGTGCGTAAGTCCTAAACTTAAAAGATTTGCATGGGGAGATAAAAAATATGATGGAAAATATTCTGGTTATTGACGATGAAAAGCCCATCCTGAATATGTTCGGCCTGTTATTGAAATTCTACGGATACAGCGTGCTGACAGCGGAAAACGGACCCGATGGCATTGAGATTTTCAGACAGAATCGGCCTTCTGTCGTATTTCTTGATATAAAAATGCCGGAGATGGACGGCTTTGAGGTCTTAGTGAAAATCAAAGAGATTGATCCCGAAACCGAGGTTATTATTATCACCGGACACGGGGATAAGGAACTTGAAAAGCAGGCACTGGAACTTCATGCCGACGATTTCATCAATAAACCGTTTCAGAGGGAAACGCTTAACGAGGCATTGAAACGATTGCAGGAAAGACGGAAAAAGAAGCGTGAGATATGTTTATGAAAGAAAAAGATTCACCGCATATTATGATACTGGGCGTCGGCAATATTCTTTTCAGAGACGAGGGATTCGGCATCCGGGTTATTGAGACATTGCAGGAACATTACGAATTTCCGGAAAATGTCTCTTTGGTGGACGGCGGTGTGCTGGGGGTCAGTCTGCTGGGAGTTATCAGCGAGGCAGATTATCTCATAGTGATTGACGCAATCCGAAACAAGGGCAGAGCCGGTGATCTGTACCGGCTTGAAGGTCAGGCGGTTCCGGAGCGTATCCGCGCAAAAAATTCGCTTCATCAGATAGATTTTCTCGAAGCTCTCACGCTGTGTCAGGCTCTTGACAAGGTTCCGGAAACCGTCATTCTCGGTACGGAGCCGGAAGATATCGAAACCCTTGACCTTGAACTGACGCCTGTGATCCGGGAAAAAATAGAACCTGTGATTGACATGGTCCTCACAGAAATGGACCGGCTGGGCGTATCTTACCGGAAAAAAAATTGATGAAATAGTAAAACGATTTTGCAAATCGTTTTACGGAAGGAAAGGCAGATAGTAAAACGATTTTGCAAATCGTTTTTACGGAAGGAAAGCCAGATAGTAAAACGATTTTGCAAATCGTTTTTACGGAAGGAAAGCCAGATGATAAAACGATTTTGCAAATCGTTTTACGGAAGGAAAGGCAGATAGTAAAACGATTTGAAAAATCGTTTTTACGAAATTAAAGGCGGATAGTAAAACGATTTGAAAAATCGTTTTACGAGGCTGGTTCCCTTGTTTTAAAATATTATTTATGGAGATTCGAAGAATGAATATTGCTGTTGTAGGCGGAGGACACCGGTGCAGGAAATTGATAGAAGTGATCGAAAAGCACACCTTTTATGCAATCAATCCGAAAATTGTGGCAGTTGCCGACGAAAAACCGGATGCTCCGGGACTGCTCAGAGCAAAAGAAAAAGGACTTTTTGTCACACAGGATTACAGCGATTTTTTTGACAGAGACGACATTGACCTTATTGTCGAACTGATGGGAAATAATCGTATATACAACGATATCCTGCACAGGAAAAAAGAAAGCGTCCGAGCCATTGATCATGAAACTGCTCTGCTTTTCTGGGAAATTTCAAGGGTTTCCAATATGCACGAGGTGACTCATCAGGCACTTCAGGAAGAAATGGCCATGTCCGACATGGTTATGAACGAACTGCTGGAAGAAGATGTTCTCACCATCGGCTCTGATTACAGAATTCAGGATATCAATACCAATCTGCTCAACAAACTGGGACTGGAAGCCAAAGAAGTTATCGGACGGTATTGCTACGAAATCACCCATCATCAGCAAGTCCCCTGTTCAGGAGAAGATCACCCCTGTCCGCTTGTCCAGACGCGTCAGACCCGGAAACCTTCCAAAACTACCCATGTCCATCTGGATAAGAATAAAAATGAAATTTATTACTTAATAAGCTGCTATCCTATTTTCAAAGACGGCGAGGTGACCGGAGCCATAGAACTGTCAAGGGATATCACCAAAGATATCACGCTTCAGAAAGTGATGATGCAGCAGGAGAAACTGGCATCTGTGGGCCGGCTGTCCGCAGGGGTTGCCCATGAGATCAACAATCCTCTCACCACCATTCTGACTACGGCAATGCTGATTCAGGAGGATGTGGAAAAGGATCATCCGATTTATCAGGATTTGGAACTTATTGCCAATGAGACCTTACGGTGCCGCAAGATTGTGACAAGTCTGCTCGACTTTGCCCGGCAGACAAATCCGGAAAGAAAATACAGCAATATAAAGAAAATTCTGACAGAAAGCATTCTCCTGACCAAAAAACAGGCAGCATTCAGCGATGTCTCGGTCATACATCGCTTTTCCGATGATATCCCTGATGTTTATGTGGATAAAGGGCAGCTTCAGCAGGCTTTTATCAATCTGATCCTCAACGCTGCGGAAGCGACGCCTGCCGGCGGAACCATCGCAATTTCAGCGGATTTTGCAGCTTCGGACAAAACTGTTGAAATTTCGGTAAGCGATACCGGAGAAGGCATTTCCTCTGATAAGACAGACAAAATCTTTGACCCCTTTTTCACGACCAAAGAAAAGGGAACCGGCCTGGGACTTGCCATCACTCACGGAATTATCGAACGGCACGGCGGAACCGTAAATGTCAGGAGCAGACCGGGTGAAGGCACAACTTTCACTATCAGGCTTCCGGTCAACGGAGGAGATAGCGATGCCCGATGACTGCGGAAATCCGAAATCCGGGATTCCCCGCATCCTTGTGGTGGACGATGAACCGAATATCTGCCGAACCTGCATAAAAATAGTTTCCGGATTAAAGTGCGAGGCAGAGTATGCGCTCAACGGCTATGATGCCTTGAAAATGATGGCTGAGAATCCTTTTGATATAGTCATTACGGATCTCAAAATGAGCAGTCTGGGAGGCATGGAACTTCTGCGCCGAGTCAAAGACGCGTATCCGGATACAAAAGTGATTGTCATAACCGGATATGCCACTGTCTCGTCTTCTGTGGAAGTCATGAAGATGGGAGCTGCCGATTATCTCCCCAAGCCATTTACCCCGGATGAACTCCGTGCCGTGGTCCGGCAATCCCTCGCTGAAAACGAAATGCAGGTACAGAATCGGGAACTGATGCAACGGAAAGGAGACATCGCGGCGGTCTCTCATCAGCTTATCGGAAACAGCCCGAAAATCAGGAAAGTCATCACGATGGTGCAGAAAGTCGCACCCACAGATTCCACGGTTCTGCTTTACGGCGAAAGCGGAACCGGCAAGGAACTGATCGCAAGGGCAATCCATGCCAACAGTCCGAGAAAGGTCTTTTTCGCGGTGGATTGCGGAACCTTGTCCGACAATCTGCTGGAAAGCGAACTGTTCGGCCATACCAAAGGCTCGTTTACCGGCGCACACAAAGACAAAGACGGTATTTTTGCTCTCGCGGATCACGGCACGGTTTTTCTTGACGAAATCAGCAATATCAGCATCGAGGTACAGGGCAAGCTGCTCAGGTTTTTAGAGACCCGTGAATTTCTGCCCTTAGGCGCGACCTCTCACCGCAAAGTGGATGTCCGTCTGATTTTTGCCACCAACAGACATCTTAACGAAATGGTCGCCGAAGGCTCTTTCAGAGAAGATTTCTACTATAGGATATATGTCTATCCCGTCAATCTGCCAGCGCTGAGGGAAAGAAAAACAGATATTCTGCCTATTGCCTATCACTTTCTGAAACAGTTCTCCCGGAAAATGGACAGAAATATCTCAGGATTTGACGATAAAGCCGCAAACAGGCTGACAGATTACGGCTGGCCCGGAAATGTCCGGCAGTTGAGAAATATCATCGAACGTGCAGTCATTCTCTGCGAAAAAGAGCAGATCACGCTGAAAGAACTCGCGCTTCCGGACGGATGCGGGGGTATCGGACAATTGCTTGAATATGTGCCGTCAACCAATGAGGAACTGAAAGAAATCAAAAAAGAGATCAGAGAAAAAGCGGTCATGACCGTTGAAAAAAATTTCATTCTGAACGCGCTGGTCAGAAACGACTGGAACGTGACCCTTGCAGCAAAGCAGACCGGACTGCAAAGAACCAATTTCCAGAAGCTGATGAAAAAATACGGAATCAGCCCTTCAGCGAAAAATACAGGAGGAAATTTATGCAGCACAATATAGTTGAATTTATTGAAATTCCTGAGTTCTTGCTGAATATTTATCAGGAAATGGCAGTTTCGCCGTCAGACCTTCTGAAGAACTACGCTCTGAATCATATCCTGAGCAAAATTCATAAATACGAAGCCGAAGACAATCATTTCAAAAAAAAATATTCCTGCAGTTTCAAAGAATTCAAAATTGAAATTGAAAATATAAAAAATGAAGAGAACTTTGAACAGGAAGATGATCTGACGGATTGGGAATTTGCTGTTGAAAACTTGGCGGTATGGAAAGGAAAAAAACAGTTATTCTGAATCAAATACCTGAACAATATTCCCGAATTGTTTCAAATTGTGAAATCATTGCGTGGGAGAACGAACCGACAAGTTATCGTTTCAAAGCCCGAATCACATTTACGGACGGTTCTTATCTTGCAATAACGGAATCAGCATTCAGCAGAGTAACAGTGCCAGTTATTCTTACCACCGTCATATTCTGCGCTTTCCGGATTTTCAGTAAAACGGTTTTGCAAATCGTTTTTGCCGATAAAACGGTTTGCAAAACCGTTTTACAAAAAGCGCAGATTATGCCGGTGGGCAGTATAATCAGATATACTGACTGAGAAAACGCCGGGGTTTCAGAAAACCCGGCGTTTCCGACAGGTCAAACTGTCACGCAGCCATACGGAACACCCTGTCAGTGACATTCCGGATTTCATCGGTAGTAAAAGGTTTGGACAGGTAGTCAATCGCGCCCATGCGTGCGCTTTCAACGGCTGTTTCGATACTGGCATATCCGGTAATTATGATGACTTTCGCAGCCGGGTTATTGTCGCGGACTGCTTCCAGAAGCTCCAGTCCTTTCACACCCGGAATTCTCAGGTCAAGCAGCACTAATTTGTAAGGCCGGTTCCGAATTTTTTCAAGAGCTTCTTCTTTGCTGACCGCCTGATCCACATGATAGCCTTTTTTGGAAAGAATCTTGCGGATATTGTTGTTGACTGCAACTTCGTCATCTATCACAAGGATATTTTTGAACGCAGGCTCTTTGGGAAGTCCCGGATACTCAGTCACTTTTGCAGGCTCTTTTGCACTCATCAGAGCAATATTTTTCTTCAATTCCTCATAAGGCATGACCGAGACGCCCTCATGCCGGAGATTTGCCGCATACTCCGCTCCGGTCACAGCCGCAACTTCCTCATAGTCAAAAGGCATGTCAATTCCGATGAGCTTTCTGACATCAAAGACAGGCTGATCTTCTGCTGCCGCACCTTTTTTCTTTGCCTTTTTCTGGGGACAGGCTGCACTTTTAAGCCCGGCTTTGCAGGTGGCTCCCAATTTTTTGTAAATATCGCAGACCATCTTTCCGACTCCGCAGAAATTCTCCAGTGCTTCCGAGACATCCACAACCGGCATATCCGAGGGACCTATATGCTTTGTATAGGCTTCGCCCGTATATTTGGCGACCTCGTCTCTGTCAAACGGCACATCCGCATCAATCTGATTCTTTTTCATCAGCCTCGCGACATTTTGCTTCACCTCTTCATAAGAGAGAAAAGAAACACCTTCATGACGGAGATTTGCGACATATTCGGGCCCGGTCACCGAAATGACTTCATCATAATTGAAAGGCATATCTATTCCGATAAGTTTTCGGGTATCAGCCTTTTCTTCTGTCCCGGCAGCTTTTTTCGCCTTTGCTTTTTTCTGGGGACAGGCTTCGGTTTTAAGACCGGATTTGCAGGTGTTTCCCAGCTTTTTATAGATATCGCAGACCATCTCGCCCACCATGCAGAAATTCGGCAGAGCTTCGGGTTTCGGAACCTCGACTACCGGCATATCCGAGGGACCGATCATCTTTGCATATCTTTCACCCGTGTATTTTTCAACTTCCTCTCTGTCAAAAGGTATGTCTGCATCAATGACTTCGATGGCTTCTCTTTCCTCTTTTGTCACGGAAAACTCGGACAGTTCCCCGGCAAGAGCGCGGCTGACCGCAGTTCTCAGTTCATCAGGCGTAAAAGGCTTGGGGATATAGTCCAAAGCACCCAGCCGGATAGCTTTCATTGCCGTGTCCGTGGACGCGTAAGCAGTCATCATGACAGCTTTTGTAAGGGGCCACTGGTTTTTCACAAGTTTGAGAAGTTCGAGTCCGTTCATCCCGGGCATCAGAATATCGGAAATCATGAGCGAATAGGATTCAACCGCCATTTTGTCCAATGCTTCCTGCGCGCTGACCGCATGAACGATTTCATAATTGTTCTTGGAAAGGATTTTTTCCACATTGTGGCAAATCCGCTTTTCATCATCAACGACCAGTATTTTTGCAGTTGTTTCCATGAGCCTTCCCCCTATATATTAAAAAATCAATCAATTTTATTTTTTCAAAGTGAGTGCGTGTTTGTCAATATACTTGCCCACTGGCATAATCTGCGCTTCTGTAAAACGGCTTTGCAAGCCGTTTTTTGCGGAGAAACGGTCTGCAAAACCGTTTTACAGAAAATTCGGAAAGCGCAGATTATGACGGTGGAAAGAATATCAGCAGATTGAAAGTTTTCCCGAAATACTCGGAAATGCTCGCCTGGGATTGACAAATCCCAGGCATTTCCGGCGCCAAAGGTTAAAATAGACCGCCAATCCGCCGGGAGCGGCCGGGAGGCATTTTCGATCTGCTGAACATCCTTATGCACATTGCGTGCCAACCAGCTTTATATTCTTCAACTATCTTATTTTAATAAATAAAACTGATAAAAAGATATTTCCTTAAACAGGGAAGTGTATAAAAAATATATACAATCTTCAGAGGAAGGCAAAATCAACACGGTATCGTATATATCAGTGACCACACTACCGGACAATTTTTCAGACCGTTCTGCTGAAACGGACAAAAAACGGCTTGCAAAGCCGTTGTACTGTAAAACGCCCCTGCTTAAAACAGACACAAATCGTTTCTGTTCAGTCTGAATAAAATCAGAATGTTATGATTTTTTGTCCGGTAGTCTGATCAGTGACCACACTGCTATGCACTGTTGTTTCTGTTACAGACAGTTATTTTATAATTATTAATAAAATAAGAATATTATAGCTTTATGTCTGCCGGTGCGGATCAGTGACAGAAGAGGTGTATAAAAAAAATATTCAGTGTATATATTCAGAAAGAATAACTGAGTCCGATATAGGTTTGTCTCAGGGGCTGAGGCGCACGAGGCACCACAACCGGCGATCCGTCAAAAGGAACCGCGGCGTAGTGTTCAGTATTGAAGATATTGTCAATACTCAGATTCGCAGACAGCTTTCTGTCAAACTTATATGAGACATTGAGATAAGCAATACACGCGCCGTCAAAAGAATAGGATTCATCTCCGCCCTTTTCTGCGTTTCCGTATCTGTAATTATTTCTGTCTGTGCTGACATCAGAGTAATATCTGATGGTTACCCCTGCTGTCCATTTCTCGCCCGTATAACTCGAATTCAGGACAACTTTATGCTCGGAGATGCCGGGAATGTCAAATCCCTCATCTTCGCCGGTCAGATAGGAATAGGACAGAGCAGCCGAAAAACGGTCCCTCTGATGTCTTAACGTGATTTCTCCGCCTTTGCTCTCGATTTCTCCCTGATTCCCGTTGTATTGGACATATCCCTGATCCTCTCTGTACGGATTATAGTAGGGATAGTTATTTTCCTGTGCCGGCGCCGGGACGGGCCGGATAATATTCGTCATTTTGCTGAGAAATGCGGCAGCGTGAACAGCAAAACCTTTTCCGAACGCATAAGATATATCCGCAGAATAAGTTTTCAATTCCTCCGGTCTGATGTCTTCATTCGGAATGTGCATCATAAAAGGATTTGCAAAGTTTTCATACCGGAAATAATTTGCCGGCTGAATATAAGCAGTTCCGTACAGCAGTTTGACAGTCAGATTTTTCATCGGATCCGCAATCAGTCCTAACCGGGGATTGAAAGTTTCTTTGTAAATGCTGTTGCGGTCATAGCGTAAACCGGCGTCAAGTTTGAACGCATCTGAAAATTTATATTCGCTCTGAACAAACAGACCGAAATTATCGAAATTTCTCTCACCGAAAAAAGGCTCTCTGAAACCCAGGATGCCGAAACTGTAACCGTTGGGATCAACAAAATCGCTCATATCCACTTCTCTTGCTCCTCCGGTGTCGAAAACAGAGTCAAGGTTCCGGGTTTTGGGAAAAGATACCACGTGTTCATAAGAGATGCCTGCAACAGCCGAGAGCTTCTCGGTGAGCGTCCAGTCTGCCTGAATATCTCCTTTGATATATGATGAATATGCGTATTTGCAGGCAGGAGTTCCGTCTGTCATATTGCCCTGTGCGTCTTTGCTGACAATATAGTAATTGGTTTCGGGATTGACTTCATAATCCCCTGCGGTGAGAGTCGTTTTTATATTCAGACTGCTGTCCGAATAGGATTCATGCTCGATATAACAATGTCTCAGGTCCTGCCCCCATACAAAATCATCTGTATATGCGTATGACTCCGGCGACGATACAGCGGCATTGGATTCCAATTCGTGCTGCCAGTCAAATCCGAGACTGAATTTCTTGTAGCGAAGCTTGAAAAAAAGATTCCGGTTTCTGATCGGGTAGTCATTTCCGAGTTCTTTCAGGCGTCCCTGATACGCATTCACTCCGGCATATTCCTCGTAATCTTCATGCAGATCCTGATCCTTTCCCTGAAAAATTCTCGCAGATATCAGGACATCCGGACCATCGCCGAATTTTTTGCCGAAAGAGACATCCGAGGAATATGCACCAGTTGAGATATAGCCTGCATTGACTTTCACGCCGTCATAATCCGAGCCGTCTTTTGTGATCAGATTGATGACGCCGGCGCAGGCATCCGCGCCGTACAGACTTGATGCCGGGCCGAAGACAATTTCAATCCGCTTATAGATATTCAGCGGAATGTTATGTCCGTATAAAAAGCGTTCACCGCTGGCAGGGCTGTATTTGCGGCCTGAGTATCTTCTGATTTCCCGTGACGCCTCTCATGGAGACCAGGGTTTTCAGCTCGCCCTGAACATTATAAGACATATCTGTTCCCGGCAATGCCCGAAAAATGTCTTTCAGATCCCGCCAGCCGTAAGCTTCTATCTGCTCATGCGTGACAGAAATGATGCTTGCAGGGGCATCGGAAATTTTCTGGATTTTTCTGGATGCCGTGACCACTTCCAGGTCATAAGCTTCTGCCCTGAGCCATCTGAATTCTGCTTCCAATTCTGCTTCCGCTTTTGCAAGTGGGATTTCCGCTGAAAACAATGGGCTGATACTAAGAAGAATAAAGACAGAAAGAGTCCATGCGATGAGTTGTTTTTTCATTTATTTCCTCCTCGGGTCACACAGGCTGTGATGGGAACAGGGGCAGGTTCAGGGCTGAACCTGCCCCGCTTGTCAGTCGGAATACATGGCTTCGATTTCCGCTTTGTAGCGATCCGTTATAATA
>DYRK01000422.1 GCA_020718785.1 Desulfatirhabdium butyrativorans
ATCTCCGCCCGCAGGTTCTGCGGCACAGACGGCGGCTCCGTGTCTGTTCCGGGGATGATGAGTTCAATCCTGTCGCAGATCAGAATTTCATGATTCGCATAATTCACGTTTACGTTCACGATCCCGTAAGTTCCCTCTGAATCCGCACCGAATTCAAAAAAACTCTGTGCGGTTTCCCGGGGTCCGGCAACGGTGCTGCTCATACTGCGCCACGTTCCGGCTGTTCCCGCGATCCGGCGGTCCGGGTCGTCGGAACTGATTTTCGGGGCAAACGTCACCGCCGCATCCGAATTGTTATACCATGTCACGGCGATCCGCTCTCCGGCGGAAAATGTCCGGGGCTGTCCGGTCACTCCCTGATAATTGTAACCGGGTTCGGATCCGACGGCAATCACGGTTCCTCCGGGACCGTAAGCCCGGTATCCGGTATAAACGTCTCTGATGACCGTATTCCAGCCCGATATGCCGAATACGGTTTCCGCGGCGGTTCCGCCGAAATCCGCTATAAGAATCTGTGTTTCCCCGGACACAGCACCGTATGCCATGTCCCCCGCGGAGCCGAAGCAGACAGCCGCGACTGCACAGCACACAGCGAGCATTGCAAAAATCTCACCTTTCTTCCGAATTTTCATGTCTTTTTTTCTCCCGTATAATTTGATCAAAGCAAATAATTCCGGCCTGACTTCCTGACTTTTTCCGGCAGACCGCCGGCCCGCATGTCCGCTTCCTCCGTGGTGAATCCATGCGTTTCAAGGCTTCATACATATTTCATCCCTGCTGTGTTCCACACGGGGTTTCATATATCCGAGCATAATTTTTTATTATTTAATGAATAATCAATAACAAATATTCAAATATACTTAAATATAAAAAATGGGAATGTCAGGGACTTTTTTTAAAAAAGACGATTTTTTTTCTGTTGCCGGACAGGGCTGAATGAGGCGGGGGTGAGAGAAAGGGAGTCAGGGGACCGGAGGAAAATACTTGTGTTTTCCGTCTCCGGCCCCTGTTATTGCAGCGGTAAGTAACCGTCCATATATTTCGGAATATAATGTAGGGCTGTGCTTACCCGCTTACCCGCCTCATGTTCAGGGCAACCACAGGGGGTTGCCCCTACAGGCTGCAGGCAATAAAATTTATGGACGGTTACTTATATATGCCCCGTTTGCCCGGCCTCAGTAATCATAAGCATCCGGAAACGCACAGGGCGGTTCCTCGGGATACGGCGTTATAAAATAAATTATCGTGGAACCCGAATACACGGTAACGCCTCTGAATTTGCTGAAATATGAAACTCTTCTGACCGGAGGAACGGTCACATTAAGGGATGAAGCCTCATACTGGTTCTTTATGCCGTACCGCTTCGTCTCCTTTCTGAAGACGAAGCTCCCCCATGGGCCCTTATAGCTGTAGTTGAAGACAAACTCGTAATCGGTCAGGAGAGCAGAAGGTCTGATATCTTTTCCCGGGGCAACTGTCAGCGGAGGTGTCCCGGCCGGAGAAAACGAGCAGACAAGGTTTGAAATGTCAAACGAATCAATCCCCCGTCCGTCGTCGGCTTTTCCGTTTCCGTTACCGCCGTTCTCCGGGGCGTCAAGCACGTTCCGCGCCTCGTCCGAACCCGAGTCGTAAATCTCGCCGAAAAGACATATCCTGTCTGTCGCGTTGAACAGCCACAAAGGGGTCGGTTCGGATATGTCTTTGAATCCGGCAGCCACGCCGTCCGCCTCGGTTCCGAGCTTTCCTCTGTAAATGAGATAAATATAAACATCCGTGGCCCATAAGGGCACCGGTCTGTTCAGAGAAAATCCGAACGTCGCCGGCGAATCCCTCGGAACTTCAAAGTCATCCCCGGTCTCTCCGGTGACGTAATAAAATTCGTCGGAAGTGCCGGACGGAGCGGTCTGAAAGGGATTCCCCTGAGACAGCCTGTATTTTACTACAGCCGTGAGCTTTCCGCCGCTCATATCTTCTCCTTCGGCAGAGACATTTTTCACGCAGACCTTGACTGTGTCAAAGCCCTGCGCCGAAGGATTATTCAGAGAGTCCGGATCGCTTATGACTCCGTAGGCTCCGGTGCCGGGGAGGGATATTTCTATGCCGGTCCTGAGACAGTCGCCGATGAATCCGACAGCCACAGCGTCATCCTCCGTGCCGAGCGTTCCCCGGTAAACAAGATAAAAAGAAATTTCGGAGGCATTCATCGGAATGGGACTGCCGGTGAGGTCCGCCTCGAATTCCTCAGATGTTTCGTCCGGCACGGAGCAGCCGGTGCAGATATCCTTTGAGACATAGCGGTACGAGGTTTCATCGGGCATTTTGTATCTGCCCGCGAAGGTCAGCTTTCCATTTTCCGTTTTCCCGCCGTTTCCCGTGATATTCCGGGCAAGCAGAGTAATGCCGTCAAATCCCTGACGGATCGGGTCTACGGAGAGTCTGCTTTCCGCAAGAGAGAGTTCCAGCTTTCCCCGGAAGAAGTACGACAGAACCTGCGAGGCATAGCCTACGGCGCGGGGGATGAGCCGCCCGGAGTAATCTGCATAGACTTCGCTGTCCAGAACAGCCGGCAGTTCGTCTTCATGTTCCTCACTCCCGGCTTTTGTCCAGTATTTCCTTACAAAAGAAGTGGCCGCCAGACGGTAATCCTCCTGTCCGTAACCGTCATTCCAGAGGTGATATTCCCTGAAAGCTGTTCCGGAAGGGTCTCTCGGATCAGGGATGCTGCTCACCGTGATTTTGCCTGTACGATACGGATAAGGAAAACCCGAAGCGTAAATTGTGTCATTGCTGAAGAAATTGGCGTTTGAATATTCCGAGAGACCGATTTCTTTGCCGGGTTTGAAAATGTTCTTCAGTTCCGCATAGCTTTCACTTCCCTTCATATGTGTCGGTATCGAACAGGTCAATGATCTTTTTGAGGGCCGATGCCTCAAAGAAATGGTAAGACGCGGAAGGGGAGTAGAGAGCTACTGCGCCTTCCACGTCCCCTACCTTTTTTTGTATCCAGTCTTCAATGTAACCGGAAAAAATATGCAGATCATTTCTTGTATGGAGAGGCACAGCCATATCCTCTGCCAGATGCATCAGTTGTCCGAGTCCTCTGAAGGTATCGGCGAAAGCGTCTTCTCTCACTGCCTCATCGGCGGATGTGAGCGCTTTGTGGAAATACTCCCTGACATCCTTCCATGAATAGCGCCCCATCTTATCCCACACCCAGATTCCCTCATCCTGCGCCTCCGACAGCATAAACCACCTGTCAGTCGGATTTCCCCATGCCCACCCCTTGGAGAGTCCTTCGTTGCTGAGAGGATTGTAAAAGTGGTTGAACGCCCGAATATAAGGAAAACATTGGAAATAAGGACCGGGAGGATCATCTTCCCATGAGCCGCCGTGTTTCACCCAGTCAGCAACTTTATAGATATCTTGAAGCTTGCACTCCCCTTTCTGCGTCTCAAACTTCTCGTTGATTCCGTCTGCAAACCCAAGTTGCTCCTTCAGGTACTCCTCTAACGAAAAACCGTTCATCTTCTTGTTCACAATATACTCATTAATCGCTTCGTGTGTAGGCCCGTGAAAAGCGAATACACAGGAAATATTCATCAGATAAAAAATAAAGAATAACCATATAACATTATAATTCTTTTTCATTCTGTCACCTCTTCCATCCTTTGTTTCGACGTAGCCATTCACATTCTCTTCTGTCCATCTCACGTAGTAAAGGTGCTCTGTTGTGAGGCCATGAAGGGAGAGACTTCTCTCTTTCCTCCCACGTTTTCAACTTCGGCAGCTTCACCACTCCGAAAGTTACCGGCACGGTCTTCGGTTCTCCTCTGTTTCTCTCATCCTTCGCAGTTCCCTCCGCTCCGAACTTTCCCGAAAAGAATCTTTCCAAATCCGAATCGGCGTTGAACGGAGGGCTTGTCTGGAAACCCGGGAACCTTCCGTATCCGGGCTTGAAGATGACGAAATGCGTATAATAGCCCGTGGAGATCGGGGGCATTATCGTGGCATACGGCAGTATGCGGAACATTCCGTCTCCGCCGGTCAGTGTTTCGCGCACATCTATCTCGGAGGGAGACGGCCCCGCCACCGCGGGAATGCAGCAGTAATTGTACATCACGGCACGGTATACGGCAGCCACAACCGCCCCCTCTACGGGTTCTCCTGTTTCCGCGTCCACCACCTTTCCCCTGAATGCGGATTTGTAATAGGGGCATCCGGGAAACAGCAGCACGGCAGCAAGCATCACCGCCGCAAGTACGGAAAGCTTTCCCCGCCCGAAGCGCAGGGCGATTCTCAGAAAACTCCTGTTTTTCATAAATTCACCTCTCTTCCGTTATGAGCTGTATCCAGAGGCACCGACATATCTTCCGTCAGATGCATGAGCTGTCCGATCCCTCTGAAGGTATCCGCAAAGTTCGCTTCCCTTACAGTTTTTTCTTCTGATGTAAGCGCTTTATAAAAATAATTCCTCACATCATGCCATGAGTAACTGCCGCCCTCATTCTGCCCGCCTACAGGTTCCAGCAGCCATAGAATCGAAGATTCGCCGGAGTACAGAAACGGTATGTCGAAGGCTCCGCTGAATCCGGCTTCCTCTAACGGTTTCAGCGGGTTGTGAAAATGATTGGCGGAGCGTGCCAGCCGGCAGTCTTCCCATTCGCCGCCTGCCCCTATCCACCTCCAGACCTCATATCCTTTTTCCGGACTGAGTTCCGGGCTTTGCGGACTGATCTTCTCCTCTCTCCCGTCGGAAAAACCGAGCTGGCCTCTCAGATAACTGTCCAGATCAAATCCGTTTATACTGTTTTTCGCGATAAATTCGTTAATCATTCTGTGTGTAGGTTCTTTAAGTGCGAAGAGATCGGAACAGAATGCCGCACAAAAGATAAAAGTGAATAACGTGATATTGCAGAAACGTCTCATTGATCATTTTCTCCTTTCTTTATTCCTGTGTAACCATTCGTCCTCTTTTTTAAGAATGCTGTGAAACAGAGGACATCTGCTTTCGGAACAGCAGACACCGATTGAAGAGGCTTCTCTTCTCTCCTCCCACGTCTTCGCCTCGGGCAGTTCCACCATGCCGAAAGTTACCGTTATCTCTGTTGTATCGTGTCCTTTGTAACATTCCGCTTTTCCGAGGGTCCCGAACATTTTTTCCGAGAAAAAATCTTCGTAGCTGACCCCCCACATACACCTAG
>DYRK01000037.1:0-2995 GCA_020718785.1 Desulfatirhabdium butyrativorans
CCGGGGCTTCGGGCGCAGATGCGTTCCCAAGCCGGGGCTTGGGAACGAGGAATTCCGAGGAATTCGGGTAAACATTCGGGTTAATTTTTGAAACGCTCATGACGCATTGCGTTATGGTTGTCAAGTCTTTTTTTGAAAAAAAATTCATCATTTTTTTATTCAATGTAAAATTAATGGCTTAGACCCTGAAAAAAATCATTTTGCCCGGATTCGGACAGCATTCTTTCTCTTTACAACTTCTGTACAGACTGATAAAATCAAATCAATTGGAATTTCCGAAATGATTTTGCAATCCGGAGTGCAAAAATAGAGCGCAGCGCTTTTTTGCACTGTAATTTTCGGAAATCCGGCCGGTGCAAAAAACCGCTTCGCTCTATTTTTGCACTCCGGAAATTTTCGATCTGGGGTTTCACCCTCCTACAATTGAAAAATTTAGCAGGAATTACAGGCAGGCAGATGACAGAACAGCATAATTTCGATGAACTGAAACGCGCGCTTCAGACTTTTCAGCAGAACCGTCTGAATTCGACATACCTTGACCTGAAGGCAAAACCGGAGTATTCTCAGATCGGTGAATTTTTCTTCAACAGACTTTACGGTCCCGAAGATTTTTCTTTTCGGGATGCAGGCATAAAGAAACTTCACAGCGTTCTCAGCGGTTCCGTATATAAAGGAATGGCCTCGGCGGTCAGCATGGTTATCGAACTGCATGAACTCTCCGACAGTTTAGATAACCGGATGGTGGAAAAAATGATCGAAAACCGCGTGGGAACCGATATGAACATGGAACAATATCAGGAAATTTACCGCCGGCTTGACAATTATGACGAGCGGATTTATCAGATAAATCTGGTCACGCGGGTCAACCGGGCATTCCACCGTCTCAGCAAAATGTGGGTGGTGGGTCTTTCTCTGAAAACGGTCCGCACCGCGGCGCATGTTCTGGGAATGGGCAAAATCATGGATTTTATCCATGAAGGCTATGTCGGATTCCGAAAGATTGTCAATATTGACGAATTCGTGGATACTATCAAATATCGGGAACTGGCTTGGCACAATGAAATCTGGTCATTAACCGCTGGTGAACCGCGAATGAACGCGAATAAACGCGAATATTAGCGTTCATTCGCGTTATACTGCCCACTGGCATAATCTGCGCTTTTGTAAAACGCCAAAAACTTAAAACAGACGCAAACCGTTTTATCGGCAAAACGATTTGCAAAATCGTTTTACAGAAAATTCGGAAAGCTCAAATTATGACGGTGGTAAGAATAATTAGCGGTTCATCAGCGTTCATCGGCGGTTTTTTCTTATGAAGCAGGCATTAATTCTCGCGGGCGGCGGAGCCAGAGGCGCGTTTCAGGTCGGCGTACTGCGCTTTCTCGAAGAAATGAACTGGAAACCCGATATGATCTGCGGCACATCGGTGGGCGGGGTCAATGCCGTGGGCATAGGATGCGGCATGAAACCTGCCGAATTGGCAGCATTCTGGAAAACATACAACCGCAGGATGCTGTTTGATCTTACTCTGCAAAAGTTTATCCTGAGCTTTTTAAGCAGGCGGAAATTCAAGCCTCTGATGGACACGCAGCCTCTGAGAGCGGTTCTGGAAAAACATATAGATATCGAGGCTCTGCGGAGAAGCCGGACCGAGATTATTATCACGGCGGTCAATATGCGTACCTCCGCGGTGACCTATTTTGACCGCAGTGTTATAACTATCGGGCATCTTCTGGCATCGGGCGCGATTCCTCTGATTTTTCCCTGGCAGTTCATTGACGGAGAACCCTACTGGGACGGCGGAATCATGGCAAATGTTCCCATCATGCCCGCGCTGGAACGCGGAGCAAAGGAGATTATAATTGTGCTGCTTTCGCCCATAGGGTGGGTGAAATCCACCGTCTCCGGTGCAGATTATCAGCCTTTGCCGCAGACGCATTCGCAGGTTGCAGAACTGATGCTCGAGCATTTCCTTTTCGCTTCCGGAGGCGTGTTACTGGAGGCGATGAAAAAAGGACTTTACGCCGATGTAAAAATTGCCACAGTCGCGCCCGCCCGGATGCTCGGTCTGCGTTCCCTGCTGAATTTTTCATCTAAGGAGGCAGAACGGCTGATTCGGGAAGGCTATGACAATGCAAGAGATCAGTTGCGTCATTTTTTCAAGGAACAGATAAGATGAGCGCGGAAAGCAAAGACGATATCAAAACATCCGAAGAACATGAAGAAGTATCGGATTCCCCTGAATTTCTGAAGGATATCTTGAATCTGTATCCTAAAGGAAAACAGTCTGTTGTCAATATGCTGCTCGGCGCAGCCGCGTCTGTTGCAAAAGTGGCATCGAAAACAGCGGATATTTCTTCACGCGTGGGGAAAATTTTATCGGCTTCCCCTGAACAGGCAAGCCTCCTGCGGGAAGCCGGCGCGTCTCTCAGGGATTTGCGGGAAGTGGCCGGTCTGACCGTGAGAGAACTGAGCGAGGCAATCCGGCTTCCGGATCAGTCACTGCTGGCTGCTGTGGAAAACGGAACCGCGACCCTTTCCTTTGAACTTATCTTACGTCTTGCGGCATTGCTGGCGCGTCATGATCCGCTGCCTTTTGTTATACGATATACCCGGACCTATAATCCTGAAGTCTGGGCAGTGCTGGAAAGCTGGGGAGCAGGACGGCTGCCGCTTCAATTGGAACGGGAACGGCAGTTTATCAATATTTACAGAAGCTGTGACGCGGCAAGAAATCTTTCTGACAGAGATTTTGAGCGGGTACTGGAATTCACCCGTTCTGCTTTTGAGATGGCCTTGGGCTTTGTAAGTGAGAAGTGAGAAGTGAGAAATCAATTTTCACTTTTAGGACTTACGCACTTGAATTATTAATTGGCGTTTATTGGCGTTCATTAGCGGTTAAAAATCATGCGACTGCGTAACTCCTGACTTTTTAAAAAAAAGGAGCAGAGATTCATGGACCCGAAACATATACTCCTTGCCGAAGATGAACAGT
>DYRK01000037.1:3095-6131 GCA_020718785.1 Desulfatirhabdium butyrativorans
AAGGAGCAGAGATTCATGGACCCGAAACATATACTCCTTGCCGAAGATGAACAGTATGTCCGCCTTTCTTTATCCGCTATTCTGAAAAAAGCCGGTTACGAGGTGACGACTGTGGAAGACGGGCGGGAAGCATTGGAAAAAATCATCGCCGCGAGACATTCTTTCCGGCCTGTTGATCTTTTGCTCACCGATATCCGAATGCCCGTTATCTCCGGAGTAGAACTGATTGACGAACTTGAACGGCTGAATATCGTGATACCGATTCTCGTCATTACCGGCTACGGGGATAAGGAACTCATCATTCATCTCATGCGTAAAGGCTGTGCGGATTATATTGACAAACCTTTTGATCCCGAAGAACTGCTGGAACGCCTGCCGCCGATTTTTGAAAAAACAGAAAAATCACGGAAAGCATCGCCGGCTGTTCAGCTTATTCAGGAAAAGGAAGAACTCAGCCGGCAGCTCGAATCCTACATTGCTCATTTCGACGGACTGCGGAAGCAGATGGATTCGGCAGTCGGCGCATACCGGAATCTGATCCGTATCCGTGAAGATTCCTGCAAGGTTCTGGTAGCTTACACGCATCAGCCTCTTTCGGAACTTGGCGGCGATTTCATGGATATCCGGAATACGCCCCGCGGCTGTGATATACTCTTGGCAGATGTCGCCGGGCATGACATGGGCGCGTCCTATCACAGCATTATGATAAAAGCTTTTTTCGATGAAAACTGCCGCACCGGCAATGACGGTCAGGCATTTTTCCGGCTTCTCAACAGACAATTGCTTGAAAACGGCAGGAATGAGCGGATGGTTACTGCCATATTTCTCCGGCTGGATCTGATAAACCGGAAAGGGGAAGTCGTATCCGCGGGACATCCGCCCATGATGAAACTGTCAAAAAAAATACAGGTGCCGGAGCCGTTCATGGCTGTCGGAGATGTGCTTGGAATCCATGAAGAAGTCCGATTTGAAGGCAGAAGCTTTGACTTTGTCTCAGGAGACCGCTTTTTACTTCATACCGACGGACTGATCAATGTCTGCCGTCCGGCAGGAGTCGGCAGCAGAAAAGCGCGTTCCCAAGCTGGGGCTTGGGAACGAGAGAAAGCCGTAGAACGAGAAAAAGCCGGGACATGGGAACGAGAGAAAGCCGGAGAACGAGAAAAAGCTGGGGCTTGGGAACGAGAGAAAGCCGGAGAACGAGAAAAAGCTGGGGCTTGGGAACGAGAGAAAGCCGGAGAACGAGAAAAAGCCGGGGCTTGGGAACGAGAGAAACGAGAGAAAGCCGGGACATGGGAACGGGAAAAACTCGGGGCAGACGGACTGGATTGCCTTATCAAAAAGCATTCCCGGCTTCCGCTCAGGGAAATGGTCACTCAGATCGGAGATGCTGTCACCGAGTTCTGTAGTAACAAATTTAATGATGATATGCTGCTGCTCGGAGTGGAAATTCCGGAGTGAGGGATGCGCCATGTTTAAAATCAGCGAAGATGCAAATTCAATCTTTTTCAGCTTTTCTTCGGAAATGATGATTGTGGATCGTGTGATTCAATCCTGCCGGGATTATCTCAAGCGATTCGATATCCCGGAATTTTCCAAATTCAGGCTCGTACTCCGGGAACTTCTGATCAATGCCGTGGAACACGGCAACCGGAAAGCTGTCGAACGCACAGTCTCATGCAGGATCGAGGCTATGGGCGGGTTTCAGTTCAAAATCACGGTGGAAGATGAAGGAGAGGGCTTTGATTATGCTTCCCTCAGTATGGAACTGCCCAAAGACCCGCACCAGATACGCAGCAGAGGCTATGCGCTGATCGCAGCCTTTACGGACAAATTGGAATTCAACGAAAAAGGAAATAAGATCACAGCCTTTATCCATATTCACCGGGAAACGGATTACCGGATTGAAAGCTGCAATGACTGGCAGATCATCACTCCTTCCGGAGATATTACCGCAGGAACTGCGGATAAATTCCGTGCTTCTCTTGTCTCGCTCATTGACCGGGGACACATAAACTATCAGTTTGATTTCACTCATGTACAGGACATTGACTCCATAGGATTGAGCGTGATGATCATTTTTGCAAAAATGCTGGCAAAAAAAAATGCAGGCCGGCAACTGAAAATCATACATGCCGGCAATGTTCTTACCGATCTTTTCCATCTGACACGCATGGATAAAATATATAAAATCGAGGGGTGAGAGGTGAGGGGTCAGAGGTAAGAGGTGTCTATTGACCTCTCACCCCTGACCCCTCACCTCTTACCTTCTAAAATTATGGATGACGACAGAGAAATAATTGATCAGTTTGTAACAGAAGTAAAGGAACATCTTGATGCTCTCGAAGATGACTTTATCCGTCTGGAGAAACAGAAAGACAGTCCGGATCGGAAGCTTGTGGACAAGATATTCCGGGCGATTCATTCTATCAAAGGAGCTGCCGGTTTTCTGGGGCTGACCAAAATCGGTACGCTGTCCCATGTGATGGAAACCCTGCTTTCGATGATGCGGGCAGGGGAAATCCTGCCTGAATCCGAAATCATTGACGCACTGCTTTCTGGTGTTGACCTTCTGAATGCCATGAACGACGATGTTGACCACAGCAATGAGACAGATATCAGCCGGGTTCATGACCGTTTAGCAAGTATGCTGGCGCGGGAATTGTCTCCCAAAGTCAAAGGAGAACTGAATACTCCTGTAAAGCTTTCCGATTTCGGAGGGGGAGAGATCGGATTCGACATCAATGAATTCACGCTGAAAAATCTGCCCGCCAATATGTCTCTCTATGTGCTGAAATATGATCTGAGCGAGCTTGACCGGGAACATAAAACCCCGATGGAACTGATCAAAGAACTTCTGACTACCGGCGAGATCATAGATGCGAGAATTTATATTTCTTCCAATGATCTGCATGAGGGGCTGCCCAAAGAACCGCTGCTTTACGAGGTGCTGTATGCCACAATTCTGCTTCCCGATGACATTCATGAAATGACCGGACTGAGCGATGAGCAGATTATCCATGTGAAAAAAGAAGGCTT
>DYRK01000037.1:6231-20709 GCA_020718785.1 Desulfatirhabdium butyrativorans
ATGAAATGACCGGACTGAGCGATGAGCAGATTATCCATGTGAAAAAAGAAGGCTTAGGCGAGAGTATTCCGAGTTCTTCCGGGTTCCGAATCCCGGCATCCGAATTCCGCAGGGTGGACGAAACCCGGTTTATTCCTGACCTGACTTCACATACAGAGAGTGAAAGCCGCCTCATCGCCGAAGCAGATGAAACACGAAATATTTCCGGAGCGGCTCCGGAAGAGCAGACAGATGCTCTGAAATCTCCGATGCCTTCCGAGAAACTCCCGGCACCGCGGTCACCCGAATCTCTCCCTGTGCCTGAAACCGCAGCCGGTACTGAAGAATGTCATGAGCCTGATGTCTCTGACGAATCGCCGGCTGATCTGAGCAATACGGTCCGTATCCATGTGGACATTCTTGACAAGCTGATGATGCTGGCAGGGGAACTGGTTCTGGTCAGAAATCAGCAGCTTCTTTCCGCGGAAACAGCGGATGCCGCGGCACGCTCTGTTGTTCAGCGGCTCGATATCGTTACTACGGAGCTTCAGGAAACCATCATGCGCGCCCGGATGCAGCCCATCGGCAAGATATTCAGGAAATTTCCCAGAATTGCCCGCGAACTCGGAAAAAAACACGGCAAAGAAATCAGAATCGCCCTTGTCGGCAGTTCGGTAGAATTGGACAAATCTATCCTCGAAGCATTAGCCGATCCTTTGTCTCATCTGATACGCAACTGCTGCGATCACGGCATTGAAACGCCCGGAGAAAGACTTTTAGCCGGAAAATCCGGACAGGGGCTGATCAGCCTGAGCGCGTATCACGAAGCCGGGCATATCAACATTGAAATCAGAGATGACGGCAGAGGCATCAATCCGGACGCTGTCCGCAGAAAAATTATCGAAAACCGTCTGAAGAACCCTGCCGAATTGGACCGGATGAGCGATGAAGAAATTCTGAATTTCATTCTTCTGCCCGGATTTTCCACAGCAGAAAAAGTAAGCGATCTCTCAGGCCGCGGTGTAGGCATGGATGTGGTGAAAACCGGCATTGAAAAGCTGGGCGGAACCCTTGATATCGAATCTGCCCCGGGAAAAGGAACCGCGATTCATCTCCGGCTGCCGCTGACCCTTGCCATCATTCCCTGTCTCATCATCTCTCTGGGAGAACACAGATATGCGATACCTCAGATCAATCTGGTCGAGCTGGTATGTCTCTATGACGATGACGTGAGAACTAAAATCGAAACTGCCGATTTTCAGGAATTTTACCGGCTGAGGAACCGCCTGCTGCCCATGGTGCGGCTGTCAGAGATATTGGCGCGGTCTTTGCCGTTTACCCGGGAAGTACGCGCCGGAATCACCGAAAAATACCGGAATGCCTGTTCCACGGCAACGGATATGCAGTTGAATTTTGCCGTACTCAAAGTCGGCGCGCTCCGTTTCGGTCTGATTATGGATCGCGTATTGGGAACAGAAGAAGTAGTAGTGAAACCCATGCACTCTGCTGTGAAATCCCTGAAAATCTATTCGGGCGCAACCGTCATGGGAGACGGCAAAGTCGCATTGATTTTGGATGCCGAAGGGATTGCCAGACATTCCGGTATAATGGCAGACGCTCATCCCGCCTCCGAAGAAAGGGCAGAAGAAGTCAATAACGAAGACGATATTCAGACTCTGCTGCTTTTCAGATACGGCGAAAAAGAACAGTTTGCCCTCAGCCTTCCGCTGATCCGGCGCATTGAAAGGATTAAAACCTCTGCCATCGAAGAGGTCGGAGAAAAGGAATTTATTACTGTCAGCGGAATTTCTGTGCGAATCATACGGCCGGATCAGGTACTGAAAGTCTCACCGGGTGTCGAGCGGGATGAGATGTTTCTTATTCTTCCCAAATATATCCGCAAGCCTGTAGGATTGCTGGCATCTGCACTTGTTGACATCGAAGAAAGTGCCGTTGATCTGAATATTGACAGCTATATGGAAGACGGACTGCTGGGAACCGCAGTGATCCGCGATCATATCACGTTGTTTCCGGATATCTGCCGGCTGGCTGAAAAATCCGAACCCGAATGGTTTGCAAAACGTCCCGAAACTTCCGAGAGTTCTTTCCGATCCGCAAAACAGGTGCTTTTAGCCGAAGATGCCTCATTTTTCAGGCAATTGGTCAAAGGCTATCTTGAATCGGAAGGTTATAAGGTAATTACTGCCGAAAACGGAAGAACGGCATTGGACCGGTTCAATGAGAACCGGTTTGATCTCATTGTCTCGGACATCGAAATGCCCGTGATGAACGGCTGGGACTTCATCAGAACTGTCCGAAAAGGTTCAAATATTCCCGCGGTGGCACTCACGGCTTTGGATTCCGAAAAAGATCGGAAAACAGCGAAAGACTGCGGCTATGACCGGTATGAAGTCAAGATTGACAGGGAACATTTTCTGACAACCGTGGCAAGGCTTTTAGAAGTGGGAAGCGGGAAGTGAAAAGTGAGAAGTGAAAAGTGAGAAGTGGGAAGTGAAAAATGAGAAGTGAGAAAAAACTATGCAGAAACGCCAGTTTTGCACTTTCAGGATAGCGGATCGGCTTTTCGGAGTGGATATTCTGGATGTGAAAGAAGTCAATCCGGAAATCGGTTTTACGCCTGTTTACCATGCGCCGAAAGAAGTTCTGGGCTACGTCAATATCCGGGGACGGATTCATCTGATTCTTGATCTGCGCCTGCTTTTGGGCTTTGAGAGCAGACACCTTGACGAGACAAGCCGGGTTGTTCTGTTCAAACCTCATGCCGGTGAGTCTTTCGGGGTCTTGGTTGACCGCATCGGCGATGTTGCAGATGTTGATGAAACTCAGATCGAAGAGCGTCGCAAAAACGATCAGGGACCTCCGGAAGGTCATGAGCGGCGCATATCTGATCTTGGCATCGGTGTATGCAAGCTGAAAGATGAACTCATGGTTATTCTGAATTCAAAACTTTTTCTCAAACATATTTAAAAAGTGAGAAGTGAGAAGTGAGAAGTGAGAAGTGAGAAGTATTGATTTCTCACTTCTCACTTCTCACTTCTAAATTAATTAAGGAGATATGCCGTGAAATTCAGAAGCCTCCGGGTAAGAATCATTTTTTGGGTAGGAATCTGTCTGTTTATGACCGCCGGAACCGTGATTGCCTATTCTGTCTTTACGATGAAGCAGCGCGCCGAATCTGACCGCGACAGGCTGATACAGGAAGCTCGGAAAGACTCCTGCCTGATTGCAAAAGAACATGCCGGAAACATCAAAGCAAAGCTCGAAGCTGCCCTGAACGCCGCACGTATTCTCTCGCAACTGCTGTCAGGCATTAAAAAAGACCCGTCCGGCATTTGGTCAGACAGGAATGAAATCGTCCGCATTCTGCAAATCATCCTGAGCGAAAACCCGGATTTTGCAGGCGTCTATACCTGCTGGGAACCCGATGCTTTTGACGGCAAAGACGAGTCTTTCAAAAACAGTCAGGGACATGATGAAAGCGGCCGTTTTGTTCCTTATTGGGGCAGAGACAAAGACGGTGCAGCAGTACTCAGTCCCTTGCCGAATTATGAAAAAGAGGAATATTATCTGATTCCCAGGAAAACGAAAACCGAAAGCCTTATTGATCCGCGCATGAGCAGGGGAGACAACGGATTCGTCATATCTGCAGCAGTACCGATCATGGTCAATGAGACATTTTACGGCATTGCGGGGATTGATCTGAAACTCGATATTCTTCAGGGAATGCTTGACGGGTTCAGCGCGCTTTATAATAATTCGGAACAGATTTTTCTCATCAGCAGCAACGGAACCATAGCCGCTGCCGGACGAAAACCGGATATGGCAGGCAAGTCATTGAAAACAATTGATGAAGAAAATTTTGAACAGAAATTGCGCCATATTCAAAGCGGCAAAGAGGCTGTGCTGCTGACGGAAAACCGCATCGAATGTTTCGCGCCGCTGAAAGCGGGCCGCACCGCGAGCCCCTGGTCCCTGAATGTGATTCTGAATAAGGAAAAAATTTCTGCTGCCGCAGAGGAACAGATGCGGCTCGACCTTCATGAAGTCTGGAAAATTGCCGGAACCGGTCTGCTCTGTATGCTTGCCGCGCTTGTTATTCTCTGGTACATTGCCGAAAGCATCTCAAGACCCATCCGAAGAACCTGCTATGCACTTAAAGATATTGCCAAAGGAGACCTGACAAAACGCATGGAGGTAAAAGCAGAAAACGAACTGGGAGAACTGGCAAAATGGCTTAATACGTTCTTGGATAACTTTCAGCGTATCATAAAAGATATTGCAGAGGATATTGAGACATTGAACACTTCTTCATGGGACCTTTCCGATATTTCGGGCAAGATGAAGAAAGGAACGGATGAGATAAACTCCAAATCCGAAAACGTCGCATCTGCCACCGAAGAAATGTCAATGAACATCAATACGATGGCCACTGCTGCCGAAGAGATGAGCGTCAATATCCAAAGTGTGTCTTTCACTGCCGAACAGATGGCGCGGAGCATGAATTCCGTAGCCTCTGCCATAGAAGAGATGTCGGTGGCAATCAATGATATTTCCCACAGAAGCACGGAAGGGGCCAGAACCTCGGAAAAAGCCATGAATATGGCAAAAACCGCCACCCTTGCCATGAATAATCTGGGCGATACGGCAATGGAAATTGACGAAGTGACCGAAGTGATCAAAAAAATAGCGGAACAGACCAATCTTCTGGCTCTGAACGCAACTATCGAAGCTGCATCCGCCGGAGAAGCAGGCAAAGGATTTGCCGTTGTGGCAAAAGAGATCAAGGAACTTGCAGGTCAGAGTTCCCATTCTGCCGAAAATATTGCCAAACGCATCAAAGATGTGCAGAAAAACACGGTCGAAGCAGTCAAAGTCATAGATGAAGTATCTGAAATTATCAATAAAATAAATGAATCATCAACGGCCATGATGAGAGCGATTGAACAGCAGACCGAGACATCAAACGATATTTCGGCAAATATACAGGAAATCAGTACCGGCGCGACCAACATTGCCTCGTCAATTGCCGAAGTTGCCAAAGGCTCCAATGATATGTCCAGAAATGCCGGAGAGGCAGCGGGCGCGGCAACTGATGTGGCTTCCAATATTCAGGGAATCAGCCATGCCGCTGGTGAAGCAAATTCCGGAGCCAAGCAGGTCAACCGCTCGGCAGAAGAATTAGCCAAAGTAGCCAGAAAACTTCAGGAAATGGTGGGACAGTTCAAAACCGACAAGTCGGTGAAGTAAATGCTTCAAGATGTAAATTGGACTTTATCGAAAATAAGCGGTGAATTTTCTCGTAAAGACACGGATAACACAGAGGAAAGCTTTTTTATAAAAATTCGCATTCCGCAAGACTTCCCGCTTGTATTGTCTTGCGTCTTTGTGGGAAATTTCACCGCCTATTTCTGACAATGTCTATTTTATTTTCAGCCTATCGTCAATAACAAAGACAAAATTGAGTTAATACGAATTCGCTATCAAAAAATGAAAATCACCTTTTGTGTTTCTAAGCACAACATAGGAAAAAAACAATGTTTGAAAGCGAATTAGTATAAGCCTCATAAGGCATCACCGTGCCATATAGTTGATAATGCCGTAAATTTTACAAATTCTCCGTTGCGGATCATTGACTGACCCCGACGGAAGAACGCCGGGAGGGCTGTCTTCCCCTTTCCCGATAATTTCCTGTTCGACTTGAACATGAGAATCTCGGGCTTCAGTCGCTAAAATACGCTGCTTAATATATTCATTGATGGCTCTGGCACGAAATTCAGAAAGGCGTTTGTTTAAAAATTGCCTGCGTTCTTCAGTCCGAGATTTAGGCGGAAGTTCACCTTCAACACCCGTTGCAAGTTCTTCTATCAAAGACAGATTTTTAAAACCTACCCGGTCTGTATAGCCGACGACCTTGATTCTCAGGGCAATGATACTGTCAGGATACCGTTCTTTATAGCTTTCCTTATCAGAAATAATTTTTCTAATAAAATTATCTTCAAGATTCCGTACACCTTTTTCAGACAGTTCATAGCTGCCTATATCAAAAGAAACATCCGATTCCAACTTATCACTCGTATAGGACAGGATACGATCCTGAGCTTTTATGCACACATCAAGGCTTGCCAGCACCTTGTCGATTGAAGCGCTTTCCTGACCGGTTTCCAGTTTTTCAGCATAATCAAGAACATTGTCAAGCTCTGAGAGATAGTCTTTCAATGGACTGTCTTCATCTTCTCCGACTTTTTCTTCAATTGTTTTCCGCAGTTGTCTTGCTTTATCGGCAATGACATCTCCATGATATTTTTTCAAAATAGTTCTGGAGGCATCCAGACTTTTATCAGCCGCAGGAATCGCTTTTTCTACCAGCCAATTTTTCTCCAGATATTCTTTTGCTTCCAAAAGATTCGTTTTTGCCGCTGTAAAGTTATCAGGATAAGTATTTTTAACATTCAGCGATTCGACTGTTTCAAAATTTTTTTCAGCTTCTGCTACTTTCTCCTTTGCCGCCAGCAATACTTTTTGGCTTGCACATCCGGATATGCCCGCTATCAGGACAGCCGCAAAAAATAAGGTGTAAAATTGAAATGTTTTGTTCCTCATGTGCGTTTTTTCCTCCTGTCAGTTAAGGCTAAGGAAACCTCCTTATCCTCGCTAATGATGATTATTGAGTTGAAGTTCCTCTGTAATAAGAAAGTTTCCCCTCGTATAATTCAATCAGGTGGTTAATTTTCTCCATCCGCTCTTCACTGTCTTTCAGATTCTCTTGGATCGTTTTGATCTCTTTCAGAATATTGACAACATTTGCAAGAACGACGACAACCTTCGGAATATTGCAGGGAAGTTCTTTGCGGAGCCTTTCATATTCCTCAAGACTCAGTTTAAGCAGTATGCTTAACTGTCTGATCCGCTCACCGCCGAAAGAATCGTTCTGATTTGTCTGAGCATTTCCGCTTGTCCCGATATTCAGGAAAATCATCACGGTAATGAAAAAAACTGTCAGGCATCTGAGTGTTTTGATTTTCATATTTTATCAAACAGATCATAACATGAGGAGTTTTTATTTCACCTTATACTGTTCAGTTCCTCTTGTTTCTTTTTAATCGCATTTTGAGTGTCACGAACACCTTGCTGTATTTCACGCGTGGACGGAAATTCTTTGTAAGCAGTTTCTAATGACTTTAATATGCCGATAATCTTTCTGATCACCGGGGCAAGCTGCCTGTCAACATTAACTCCCTGCTCTTCCTGCATTTTGATATTTCTGTATTCAACATAAGCCTGAGACAGTTCCTGATTCAGCCGCCTGAGTTTGTCAAAAGAAGCCTCGGTTTTTGTTATTAAAAACCTTCCGGCATAGTCCTGAAAATTGTCGGCTTTGTCTTTTATCCTGATAGAATAGTTGTAAGTGCCGGGTTTCCAGTCTTTGGTGGAAAAGGAATACTCCTGTCGCGCCGAAGTTCCGTTCACATCCCATGATTGTCTTACAGAGGAATTTTCTACAGAAAGACTGATACTTTTGAGAGATTCGTTGTCGTTTGCATGGATGACAAAGGTTACGGTCTCTCCCTGTTCATAAGTGCCTTTGGTTCTGTCGAATGTGGCGCTCGGTTTGGTTGTATCCGCTTTCGGCTGCGGTTCATCGGATGAGCGTGAAGCTTCAGAATGTTCAGGTCTGGCGTTTCTTGCTGCCAGCACAAAACTTCCCTTGTATCGCTCGGTGTTGCCTTCACTGTCGTACACACGGAGAGAGTAATCATAATTTCCCGTTCTCCATCCCCGGGTTGAGAAAAAGGACATCTGACTCGCTGATGTACCGCTGATGTCCCATTTCTCTTTGATTTTATCCGCCTCAAAAATCATCTGTTTCAAACGGTTATTGTCTCTTGCACGGGCTGTATAATGAACCGTGTCTCCTTCGGTGTAGCGATTATTTATCCCGCTGATTTCTCCGGTCGGCTTAATATTGTCTCTGTCCGGTTCCCTTTCTTTCAGGGCAAAACTTCCTGTGTATTCCTGAGAATTGCCCGCCCCGTCTTCTATCATAAGCACATAGTGATACGTTCCGGGTCTCCAGCCCTGTGTCGGAAAAGAAGATGAATACGTTGCAGAGTTATTCGCCGTCACCCATATTTTGGTGACGGATGGGTTCTCTTTCACGCTGAAAGTCATTATTTTCAAAGACTTGTTATCTGCCGCATCAACAGTATAATTGACCTTTTCGCCTTCTGTATAGCTGCCTTTAATTCCGCTGATTTTTCCGGTCGGCTTAATATTGTCTCTGTCCGGCTCCCTTGCTCTCAGAGTAAAACTTCCTGCATATTCCTGAGAATTATCCGAAGCATCTTCTATTGACAGGGAATAATTGTATGTTCCCGGCTCCCAGCCATCAGTGGAAAAAGAAGAATTGTAACTGGCGGAAGTTCCGCCGGCATTCCATATTTTGCCTGCCGATTTTTTCCTATTTACCTTAAAAATCAATTTTTTAAGCGAGTTATTATCTTTTGCACGGGCAGTGTAACTGACCGTATCTCCCTGTGTGTATGTCTGTCTTATGCCGAGAATCTCTCCTGCAGGCTTAGACGTATCAGATGCTTCAGCTTTTGCTTTCAGAACAAAACTTCCCGAATACTCCTGTGAATTGCCCGCATTGTCTTCTATTGAAAGAGAGTAATGATATGTTCCCGGGGACCAGCGGGCTGTAGAAAAAGAAGAGTTCTGACTGTCCGAAAGTCCGGACGCCTTCCATGTTTTTGCCGCAGAAGATTTTTCCTTCACCTCGAAAGTCATTTTTTTGAGCGATTTGTTGTCTTTTGCACTGACCGTATAATTTACCGTATCTCCATGTGTATAACTGTCTGCAATTCCAACGATTTCACCTTTCGGTTTCTCTGTGTCCGGTTTTTCTTTGGATTCTTCGGGATTATCTGAACCTTCTTTTATTAAGGTTTTAAGTTCTTCAATTTTTTCAGGCGGCAACGTCACCGCAAAATCTCCTGTCATTTCTTCAAAATTGTCTGAATCATCTTCTATCAAAAGAGAGTAAAAGTATGTTCCCGGTCCCCAGCTGCCGGTTGAAAAATAAGATTCGTAACTGGCAGAAGTTCCGTCGGCGCTCCAAATTTTTGTCACCGAGGCATTGTCTTTTACCCTGAAGGTCATTTTTTTAAGCGATTTGTTATCGCCTGCACGGACAGTGTATTTTACCGTATCGCCTTGTTTATAACTATTCTTTATTCCGGTAATTTCTCCTGTCGGTTTGACTGTATCTTTAACCGGCTCTTTTTCTGTCAGAACAAAACTTCCGGTGTATTCTTTTGAATTGTCTGTTTCATCTGTTATCAGAAGAGAGTAATTGTAAGTTCCTGCTTTCCACCCTTCGGCAGAAAAGGAGGATTTGTAAGTGACAGATTTGTTATCCGCATCATAAGTCTTTGTTGCAGAGGAATTTTCTTTTACTTTGAAAACAATATGTTTAAGACGCTGATTGTCTTTTCCGCTTATTTCATAAGATACGGTATTCCCGATACGATAACTGTCTTTAATTCCGGTAATTTCTCCCGAAGGCGGAACAGTGTCCTTTTCAGGCTGAACGGGCGTTGCTTTCGCTTTAGGCTTTTTTCCCGATTTTATCTGCTCGAACCGTTCTTTAACTTCCTGATTTGCATCTTCGATAAGCCTTAACTCAAAGGAAGGATTTAAAGATAACAGCTTGGAAAGATAAGCATCTGCTCCTGTCAGATTTAGGGAAGCTGTTTCCAGTATTGCAAGATACACCAAAGCGATTTGACAGTCTTCTGCCTTATTTTCCGATGCTGCCAGTCCCTCAAAAATTTTCTTTGCTTTTTCAAATTCACCATCTTGGTAAAACAGAATTGCCTTAAAAATATCTCCTGATTTTATCTTATTAAAATGATTTTCAATCTCCGAGCTTATATCTTCAATTGTTTTCAATTCAAAAGAAGGGTCTAAGAGGAGCAGCTTGAAAAGATAATGATCCGCTTCTGTAGGATTATGAGCGGACATTTGCAGCAATGCAAGATAAACAAGGGCAGTCTGACGATTTTTGATACTGTCTTCCTGTCCCGCAATTTTTTCAAAAATATTTTCTGCGGCTTCAAAATCGGCATTCTGATAATGTTCTATTGCCTTATCTATCGTATCTGCAAAGGAATTTCCATGAGATAAGATAATCGTCAAGGCTGAAATCAGAATCATCAGTGCGCGTGAGAAATAATGAATTTTCATTGGAGTATGAAGCTTTCTTTAACTAATTCATCCGGTTTTACAACAACGGTTTTTTCAACGTCAATCCCTCTGGATTTATTGATAAAGCGTATCTTTTTTTCACCTGCCGGAAGCTTTAATTTCCACACCGGCGTGCTGCCGAAAGATTTGCCGTCAACATACATTTCCGCAGGCGGTCTTGTAAAAATATTGACTTCTCCGTATTGCACTTCTTTTAAGAGAAAACTTCGGCTGTATTCCTCAAAATTGCCCGCACTGTCTTCTATCATAAGCGAACAGGTATAAGTCCCGGGTTTCCAGTCTTTAGTCGGGAAAGACGAGGTGTAACCTGCAGAGGGACCGTTCGGATTCCACGCCTTTCCTGCCGAAGGATTCTCTTTGACGCTGAAGCTCATTTTTTTGAGGGATTTGTTATCATTTCCCTGAACAGTATAAGATATAATATCTCCATGAGTGTAGCTGTCTGCAATCCCGGTGATTTTTCCTACCGGTTTGCTCGTATCCGGTTTGGCTTTGACAACAAAAGTTCCTGTGTATTCTCCTGAATTTCCCGACTCATCTTCTGCTTTGAGATCATAAGTATAAATTCCCGGCGTCCAGCCTGCGGTTGAAAAGGCGTAGTCCTGAGATACAGACTGTCCCCTCACATCCCAGGATTCGCTTACGGATGAATTTTTAATTCTGAAAGCTAATTTTGTCACGCAGTTGTTATCTTTGGCACTGGCAGTAAGATTTACGGTATCGCCTTCGGTGCAACTGTCATTGATCCTGCTGAGTGCTGCTGCGGGCTTAATGCCGTCTTTTTCTCCGGTACTGCCTGACTTGAAAAATGAGAAGGCAAAGATCACCGCCGCTGCAATGCAGAGAAGAACAGCCGCCGCAATTGCAATTTTTTTGACTCGCGGCGATTCTGTCTTTTGAGTGTAAGTTTTTTCCGGTCCGGTCGTCCTCTCTTTCCGATCTTCAGTAATTTGTCCTACAACAATAGGTTCATCCGGCTTGGGAAGATTCGCCGGAATGCCGAATGAGCCGCCGGAAACCGCTATGATGCGCCTGAGATAGTTGGAGACGATTTCTATCTGCCCGAAAAGCACTGTGTCTTCTTTCAGGTTTTCCACTTCTATCTGAATGCGGTTATATCCCGGAATTTTTATGCCCGGATTTACAATTTTCAGACCCGAAATATCTGTCTCCAATACACAGGAAATCGGCACATTCATATCAAAAACAAAGTAATTCTTTTTATTCGGAACAACCGGCCACAAATGCAGCACATCGGGATATTCCCATTTTCCGTCCTCATTAATGGGACCCGAGACATTTCCTTTGACAATAATATTTTCTAATTTAACTCGGATACTCTCTTTGACGGACAATGCAAGCGCATCGCTTTCATTTTCGGAAACCGATGTGACTTCCACTCTCAAATTTCTTAATTCAACGCCTTGCGAGTTTATAGAAATGACAGGTCCCTTTTTCGCGCAGACAGTACTGCCCTGTCCGTCAATCCTTATCGCTTTGTTGATTTCAATCTGACCGAAATATTCATTAAAATCAAGAGTAAGCGTTTCATATTCCGCGGTTCTGTTTATTTTTTCCTGAAGATTCAATTTTCTTTCCTCAGCATAACAAGATGATAAGTCATTGTTTTATGTTTTCCTGCCGATATTTCCTAAAAGTAAAGCGTCTAAGCATTCACGGGCAGAAATTCAAACACCGCCAATCTGCCTTTCGGATGGTCCGATAACAATAAGGTCTTTTTATCAGAAATCCCCAGCGAACTTCCGGGCTTGATTCGCTCTGAGACAGAACGCATCCTGTTTTCGCTACTTTCGTTTCTGAATGTCCAATTTTGATCTTTCAGCATAAACAAGCCTTCACACCCGGGATTATCCGGCATGTCTGTCGAAATATCTGAACGGATATGCCGCGGATAAAGCTTTTTCTTATCCCATATCGTCACGTAACGGTTTTCTGAAATATACTGCCCGGTTTTATATTTTCGGAACAGGTGCATAACAGGAACGCTGTCCGAGGATTCCCACCCGCAAAAGGGACATTGCACGAGTCTCTTTTTTCGGCAGACAAACCATTTATGCCAGCAATCCGGCCCCTGACAGGGATACAGCATATCTTTCGTACAGTTCAGTCCGGATTCCCATTCATAAGCTGTCGGGCGTTTGTCAGGATGATGAAGCCCCTCTGTAAAAGCTTTCAAAAAAAGAGGGATCAGATGGTTCCCCAGACTTTCCATCGGAATATCTGTTTTGTCTGTCCGGTTGGAACTGTCAGACGGATGCTCAATAAAAACAGCCTGTTCTCCGAATCTGAGAAGGTCGTCTTTCTGGGTATCTTCTGAATAAATTCTTCTGCCCTGCAAAGGATGCCGAAGCAGGAGCAATTCATAAATAATGACCGCCAGCGAATGAAGATCAGTTTTTATGCTGGGCAGTTTTTTGTCAGGATGCTTTAAAGGCAGTTGAGACGTCATCACAACTTCGGGTGCCATGTATCCCGCTGTTCCCAAAACTTTGGAAGGATAAATCCCCGGCACAACAAGAGAGTCAATATCAATCAAAATACAGGTACCGTCTGAAGGTGACATAAGGACATTGTTGCCGGACAGGTCTGAATGCGCCAGCCCTGCGATGTGCATTCTGCCAACCGCGCGCGCTAAATGTCTGCATATCTGAAACCGGCTGAACCAATCCCCTCTTTCCTCTTTTTTCAGCCGCTTCATGAGTCTTTCTTTTGAAAACCATGCTCCTTTTTTTTCGCCTTTGCTGCCGGAAAAATAATATTGGGAGGGAAATCTGGGCGATAATATTCCCACACGGGGTTTTACGACAATTGCCTCGGGCCAGCAAAAATGTCTTTTCCAGAAATCTCCCTTGTCCGAATCAAGGGTCGGGTTGTATTTTTCAATAATACTGGTCAGACGTTTGATTCTCTCAGGATCATGTCCTTCATTTTCATTGAGATAAAATCCGATGACAAACTTCTCGTCTTCAGAGGCAAAGAATTCCTTTTCCGATCCTTCTCCTAATTTTTTATCAGGAAAATACCGGATCACCTGTCCGTTATAGAGTCGGGCTTCAGCAAGCGTCAAGGAAATCACCTTAATGTTAAAAATATAGAATTAACAGGGTTCTGTCGTCGTAACTTCCGATCTTTTCATATCTGATCCATTTTTTCAATGCGTTCAAGGGATTTTTACTGTTTAACACAGCGGTTTCCATTTGATCAAAAAAATGTTTCAGTCCTTTTAACAGGGGGAAATAATCGTCGGTAATGCCGTCTGTCATCATCGCAATATATTTTACATCTTTTGTTCTGAGAATGTTCACCCGGTCGCCGAGCGTCTCACTTATCTTCGGCGAGGTAATAAACACGGACTCGCCGGCATATTCGCCGTAGTTCGCTTTTCCCAGCATCGTAACTTCTTTTGCCGAAGAATATATCGCCGCGGCTCCGTCTCCTACCTGTATGGATGCGATTAAATGTTCCGTACCTGTAAAAGCATGAAGCAGCAATATCAGTGTTGCGGAGAATGAGCCTGTATCGGTCTGCCGCTTCTCCGCTTCTTGATTTACGGATGCAGTTGAAGCCGTCACGCTGTTTTTCAGACATTCTTTCAGAGAAAAAATCGTCTGTTCCGAGATATGCGACATAGGACCGGGCAAATGCCGATTTATGTAATCCTTGGCGGATAAGACAGAAACATGCGAGACAATTTTGGCGCCGATGCGTGACAGCGCGCATGAACCCGCACCGTCAGATGCAGCTATTATCGTAAATATCCCTGCACAGTCAAAACAAAATGCGTCATCCCGCCAGTTTCCGTGATGCTCATGACTTTTTCCCCTGACGCTCGCGGCGATGAGCTGTTTTTTATCTCCCAAGCGGGTTTGAACAAATTTTTCATGTTCAACAGGGTCAGTTCGGTCTTCGGGTTCTCTGATCTGCCATTTCGATTTTTTTGGCGAATCTTTTGCAATTTTGCTCAGAAAACTGTTATATGCCGCTTTGACAAACTGCATTATGAAAGCACAATCTTTGAGTATTTTTTCTGTCCGAGATATAGCGTGTCGCCTTGACTTTCGCTTCGCTGACTGGCCATGGTCGTCAGAGACCGGACAAAATCAATAAACTGGTCAAGCGTTTCCTGCGTCAGGTCCTTCATCAGCACCACCCGCTCAGTTATTTTCTTCAGGTTTCCGACAGCCGCGTCAG